>DATAFT010000354.1:0-11450 GCA_036257295.1 Thermoanaerobaculia bacterium | reverse complement strand
CGCGCCCAGCGAGATCGTCCCCTCGGCGCCGAGGTCGGTGCTCTCGCGCTTGAGAAAGAGCGGCTCGCCCCGTCCGTCGCTCACGAACGTGCCGTTGCTGCTCTGGTCGGTGAGCACGTAGCGGCCGCGGCGCACCTCGATGATCGCGTGCACGCGCGACGCGAACGAGGCCGCGACCACCAGGTCGCAGGTGCGGTCGCGGCCCAGCGTCGCGCGCCGACTGGTCTCGTCGACGCGGACCTTGTACTCGCCGTGCGTGAGCAGCAACGCGCTCGACGGTTTCAGCGCAATCGCCGGCATCGGCGTGCCGAACATGGTCTCGGAGCCGTCCGCTTTCTCCGGCACCAGGATGTAGACGTTGGACGCAATGGTCTTGCCCTTGAACGTGGCCGAGTCGAGCACGCGCAGGCGGGGCTGAAATCTGGACGGTAGCAAGTTGACCGCCTCGCCGGAGAGCAGCGTCTCGCCCGGCCTCGCCAGCGACGAAACGCGCGCCGCCATGTTGACGGCGTCGCCGTAGACGTCGCCGCCGATCCCGCGCAAGGTGGGCCCGTAGTGGATTCCGATCTTGATCGCGAGACGGCGGCCCTCGTGCGCGTCCTGCATCTCGCAGGCGGCTTCGAACGCGGCCTTCGCGGTGGGGAAGGTGCCGAGCAGTCCGTCGCCTTGGGTGCGGATCACGGTGCCGCCGGCCGCGACTGTCGCTTCGCGCATGAGCTCGAGCGACTGTCCGTTGAGGCGATAGGCCTCTTCGTCGCCGGCCGACTCGTACAGCTTGGTGCTTTCGCAGATGTCCGCGAACAGAATCGCGACGGAGCCCGACTCCTCGGTTCCCACAGTGGAAGGATCGCACAACTGCGGCGTCGGGGAAACGGCGCGAAACGGATACTATGGCTCGCGCCCAATGGGTCCAGTGGAGTTCCATGTCCTCGGATGCGGCGACGCCATGGGTAGCGGCGGGCGCCTACAGTCGTCGTTTCTCTTGTCGAGCGGCTCGTCTCGATTGCTGATCGACTGCGGCGCCACCGGGCTGCTCGCGATGAAGCGATTCGGCGTCGATCCGGGATCGATCGGCGCCATCGCCCTCACCCACCTGCACGGCGACCACTACACCGGGCTGGTCTTCCTGCTGCTCGAAGCCCGGCACGTGAGTAAACGCAAAGCTCCGCTGGCGATCGCGGGGCCGCCGGGGGTCGAGGCGCGGCTGATGTCGACCATGGAGCTCATGTTCCCGGGCTCGACCGAGATCGGCTACCCATTCCCGCTGACCTTCACCGAGCTTCGCGCCGGCGCCGCGACCACGCTGCTCGAGGCGGTGATCACGCCGCGCGAGGTGGTGCACCCGAGCGGCGCTCCTTCGCTGGGCCTGCGCGTCGAGCTCGGCGGCAAGGTGATCGCCTTCTCCGGCGACACCGAGTGGACCGACGCGCTGATCGAGCTGACACGCGCGGCCGACCTCTTCGTCTGCGAGTGCCTGCACAGCCTGCCGTTCCCCAACTTCCACATCGACTACCAGACGCTGCAGAGCAAGCGACCGCAGCTCTCCTGCAAGCGCATCCTGCTCACGCATCTCGGCGCGCAGATGCTCGGGCGGGCCGCCGCCGGCGAGCTCGAGCTCGAGTGCGCCGACGACGGGATGAAGATCGCGCTGTAGGGACGGCTCTCTCGGGCGTGCGCTCCTGCGCACGGCCGAGTGATCGCCGTCGCGCGTAAGCGCGACAAGAGCTCGTCTCCGCCCGAGGGAGCAGACAACCTGCTTCCCTACTCGACGACCGGCAGCACCAGCGCCGACGGGCGCTCGGCGCCGCCCCACACCTGATTGGTCGCGACCAGGCCGGCGCCGTCGCCGTACATCGCGCCGCCGTCGTTGAGGTTCTTGGCGTACTTCGGGTAGTTCGACGACGACACCACCAGGCGCAGGCGGTCGCCGGGCACGAGCCGCATCGCCAGGTGATCCAGCTCCACCTCGACGCGGTACACCTCGCCGGGCACAAGCGGTGTCGTGCGCGTGGTCGACTCGCGGAAGCGCAGGCGCAGCACGCCTTCCACCAGAAGGATCGAACGCCCGTCGCGATCGACGTGGGCAAGGAACGCGGTGACGTCGGTGTCGGGCCGGTCGGAGGCCACCCACAGCTCGACCCGCGGACGACCGGCGAGGGCGACCGCGCTCTCGAGCGGCGCGCTGGTGTAGACGACGACGTCGGCGCGCGACTCGATCGGTCTCAGATCGCGCGGACCGGAGGGAAGCGTAGGCGTGAGCACGTGACCGCCCGGCGTCGGCAGCGGGTCGGATGGGTCGTAGCGATAGCGGTCGCTCGACGCGGTCGCTGGCGGTCGTGACGTCAGCGCGTCGGCGGCGGGGTCGAGAAAGAACCTGCGATCGCTCGAGCCCGGCGGCGGCCAGGTCGGCGCCGAGCGCCACTGGCCCCGCCACTCGAGGTCCGCGGCGGCGGTCATCTCGAAGTACGTGATCGCCGGCCGGTTGACCTCTTCGGGGGTCTCGATTCCGCGCAGCCAGCGATCGAAGAAGCTCCTGCCGCGATCGATGCCGCCGCCGATCGCGTCGGGGAAGCGCAGCGCGCCCACCTCTTCGTTGTCCGTGCGGTGGAGCCAGGGTCCCATCACCAGCCGGCTGTGCTCGCGTGTGCGCGGGCCGGCCTCGGCGCGCAGCCGCGCGAAGGTGTCGATCACGGCATCGACGTAGATGTCGAACCAGCCGCCGATCAGGAGCATCGGCAGGTCGATCGATTCGGGTCGGAGGTGGTTGCTCTCCTCGAGCCGCCGCCAGAAGGGAGTCCCCGCGATCGGGTTGGCGGTGAGCTGGCCGTAGAGGTCCCAGCCCAGCCGCCCCAGCGTGCGGGTGAACTCCTCCCACAGCGCGCCGCCCGGAAAGTAGATGTCGTAGGTGAGGTTGAGCGGCATCACCACCGGCACCGCGCAGACCAGGTGCGGCGGGCGCGCCGATGCGGTGCGGAACTGAGCGGCTCCCAGGGCGGACGGGCCCCAGGTGCCGATCTTGCCGTTCGACCACGGCTGCGCGGCGATCCACTCCACGGTGTCGTAGCCGTCGTCGGCGCCGCCGGGTACCGCGCGGCCGGGGCGCGCCGCCGCCGCCGATGCCGCTCGTCCTCGCCAGTCGGTGACGACGAAGGCGTAGGCGGTATCGGTGAAGAGCGAGCGCTCGCCCCAGCGGCCTTCGCCCTGGAACCACGGCCGCACGCCGCTCTTGTCATAGGGCGTCTGAATCAGCACCACCGGCCAGGGGCGGCCGGTCGTATCACGCGGCAGGTAGACGTCGGCCGCGAGCTCGGCTCCATCGCGCATCGGGATGCGCGTCTCGGTGGCGTCGAACGGCGCGGATGCGGGGAGGAACGAGTCAGCCGCTCTCGCGGCGGTAGCGGCAAGTAGGAGCGCGCAGCCCAGCGCGGCGGCGAGGTAGCGCCAGGCTCGATGGGGCAGCGGGTCGTTGGTCATGCGCGGATCTTAGTCCGCGGCCAGTAGCGGGTTCCGGGTCGACACCCCGGGAAAGCGCGAGAAGTCCCGATCAGCGCTCCAGAGCTCGGATACGCCGTGCTGGACGCAAAGCGCCGCGATGTGCGCGTCGTGGACGCGAGCGCCGGTCACCCTCCCGCCACTCACCTGCGCGCGGAGGATCGGCCAGTAGTCGGACGCCTCGCCCATCAAGACCAGCGAGGGCGACTCCAGCCAAGTATCGACCTGGTGACAGGCCTGCGCCGCGGTGCTCGGTGGATCGTAGATGCGAGGGTGGGTGACCACTGCGAGGAACTCGTGGATAACCGGCCAGGGGATGGCCCAGGATCGCGACGCTTCGGCGAGACCGCGCATAGCCTCGACTGCGGGCGCATGCCAACCCGAATCGCGCCGATGGGCATACACGAGAAGGTTGGTGTCGATCGCGATCATGCGCCGTGCCCCTCATAGACGAGCGCGCGGATCGCCTCCCAGTCCCCCTCCTCGACACCTGGCTGGACCCCTCGCCCGTCGACCGAGCCGTCGCGGAGCGTGAACGCCGCTGGCTTCGCGCCCTCGAGGTGGTTTCGAAGAGCGGTCTCGACCACTTCCTTGAGCGTGGTGCCACGCTGCGCCGCCTCGCGTTTGGCGTCGCGCAACAAGCGGTCGGCAATATCTATGGTTGTCTTCATATGGCTCAACCATATCATCGCGCCGCCGATTCGTGCTTGCCCCCCACGCTTCCCGAGAGGTCCACCACCCAGGCGTCCGGCACCGCCGCCCGGACCACTTCGCGCGCCAGGTTGAACCAGCGGCCGCAGCGGTCGAGCACGCCGCTGTCGGCGGTGGCGACGATCGACGGCGAGGCGATCAGCTCGCGGTCGGGACTCGCGACCAGCTCGACCTGCCAGGGCCACGCCGCCTCGGCCGCGAGCGCGTCGATGGCCTGCTTGAGCCGGCCGCTGTTCGAGATCGGTCGATCGAAGAGCCAGATCAGGTCGCGGCAGGCGGCCGCCGCGGTGAACGCCGCGATCGCTTCGAGCGCCGGCTTGGTGCTGCGCATGCGGCGATAGTGCCCGCTCATCGAAGTCAGATCGCGCACCACGCCGTCGCCGCCGAGCAGGAGAACGCCGCCGGAAAGCGCCGCCTCGACCGTGAGCAGGACGTTGTAGCCGTCGACCATCAGCGTCTCGCCGGCGAGCACGCCCGGCTCGACCTGGCGGTCGCGGCGCCGCCCGCGATCGGCTCCACTCGCCGCGCAGCGCTGCACCGCCATACGTTGACGATCGCGCAGCGCGTGCCGATCGCCGACCAACTTCAGCGCTGCCTTCTTCGGGTAGCCGCGGTCGAGGAGCCAGGAAAGCTCGGCCACCGCCTCGCGCAGGGCCGGCAGCGCGCTGGGCGCGAAACAGTCGGCGTCCTTGGGATGAGGTCCACGCGCGGTGCGGCTGTCCGGCACCATCTCATGATCGCACGCGGATCTATACTGCACGCCGTCCCCGGCGCCGACAGCAAGCGCGCGGAGGGCGTGGTAGACCCACGCCCGGAGCGCGTTCTTCGCCGGAAGGAGTCGCACCCATGAGCCCGCTCTCGAGTATCGGTGCTGGAATCGCGATGGTGGCCGCGATGGTCGCGTTGGTGGCTCCGGCTCGCGCCGAGCTGCGCGCCGGTATCGCCAAGGCCGACGTCACGCCCCCGCTCGGCGGCCACATGTACGGCTACGGCGATCGCGGCGACAACGTGTCGAGCGGCGTTCACGACCGTCTCTGGGCCAAGGCGCTGGTGCTGGCGGCCGGCAGTGGCGCGGAGGCCGCCGAGATCGCGATCGTGACGCTCGACCTCGGCGCGTTCGAGAAGGATCGCGCGCGGCGCGTCAAGGAAGCCGTGCGCGCCGCTTCCGGCATCGAGCATCTCTTCCTGGTGGCGTCGCACACGCATTCGGCGCCGGTGCTCGAGCTCGAGTTTCCGACCGCGCAGTCGCCGTATCACCTCGACGCCGAGCGCAGGATCGCCGGCGCCGTCGCCGAGGCGCGCGCGGCGATGCGTCCGGCTCGTCTCGCCGTGGGCTGGGGCAAGGTGGAGGAGGGACACAACCGCCGCGAAGTGCTGCCCGACGGCAGCGTTCGCATGCGCTGGGCGAACCGCGAGGGCAAGCCCACCACGCCCGTCGACCACGCGCTCGGCGTCATCTCGATCGACGGCGCGGACGGCAAACCGATCGCGACGCTGGTCAACTTCGCCTGCCACCCCGTGGTGCTGGGGCCGGAGAACCTGGAGATCTCGGCCGACTATCCAGGCGCGATGATGGCGAAGGTCGAGAGCGCGATCGGCGGTCAGGTCATGTTCGTGCAAGGCGCGGCGGGGGACATCAACCCATTCTGGGACAAGACCGCGCCCGCTGACGGCGGCTTCGAGCAGATGAAGAAGATGGGGGAGACGGTTGCCGCCGAGGTGCTGCGCGTGCGCGCCGGCCTGCGGTCGCCTGAAGACGTCGCGCGCATCGCGGTCCGCACCGAGACCATCCAACTCGGCCCGCGCTGGGACCTCGACGACCCGGCGGTCGAGGCGGCGTTCCGCAAGAACGAGTTCGGCTGGATCTTCGAGCGCTATCGCCAGCGCTTCCCGCTCGAGCGCGACGCCGAGATGTCGGTGGCTCTATTCGACGACCGTCTCGCCATCGGCTTCTTTCCCGGCGAGTTCTTCGTCGAGCACGGGTTGAGGTTCAAGCGCGAGAGCCGGGTCAAGGACACCGTGTTCGCCGGCTACACCAACGGCGCGCTCGGCTACTTCCCGACCATCCGCGCCGCCGCCGAGGGCGGCTACGGGGCCACCGAGGCGACCATCGTCGAGGTGGGGGCGGGGGAGCGGCTGGTGAGTCGGGCGCTCATCGACCTCTATTCGCTGCTGGGGAAGCTGCCGGCGGTCCCGAGCTTCGATTGAGGCGACTGCGACCGTCTTCGGATGAGAAGGAGATCCGCTGTGTCGATATCCGCGTTTCGGTGCGCGGCCGTTCTGTTTCTAGCCAGTTTCGAGGAAGTCGCGTCACTCCATGGCCAGACAATCCGAGTGGGCAACGAGCTCCAGGTCAATACGCACACCACGAGCGCCCAGCAAATTCCTGCCGTGGCCCTCGATGGCGAAGGCAACTTCGTCGTGAGCTGGACGAGCTACGGCCAGGATGGCTCGGGATTCGGCGTTTTCGCCCGCCGCTTCGACGCCGCCGGGGTGGCTCAGGCCGCTGAGTTCCAAGTCAACAGCTACACGACCGGTCCCCAGGGACCCTGCGGCGCGGCCGTGACCGCAGGCGGCGACTTCGTGATCGCTTGGCAAGGCGACGCCCAGGATGGCTCCGGCCTCGGCATCTTCGCCCAGCGTTTCAATGCCGCCGGGATGCCCCAGGCAAGCGAGCTCCAGCTCAACGCTTACACTAACGGCGATCAGGTATTCTGCGCCCTTTCGATGGGGACTGATGGCCGATTCGTCGTCGCCTGGCAGAGCACAGGGCGCGACGGCGACGAGGAGGGCGTCTTCGCCCGGCGCTTCGGTGCGGACGGCTCGGCCCAGGGCACGGACTTCCAGGTCAACACCTATACCCCGCACTTCCAGTACCGACCGAGCGTTTCCGTGGATGGGGACGGCGACTTCATCGTCGCGTGGGCGAGCATCGGTCAGGACGACGCGTCGAGCGGCATCTTCGCGCAGCGCTTCGACTCCAGCGGCTTGCCACAGGGCGCCGAGCTCCAAGTCAACACCTACACGACGAGCGCCCAGGGTAAACCCGCGGTCTCCCTCGACGAGGACGGCGACTTCGTCGTCACTTGGGAGGGGTTGTTTCAGGATGGCTCTTCCGATGGCGTGTTCGCACGCCGCTTCGACGCCGATGGCTCGCCGCTCGCGACCGAGTTTCAGGTCAACTCCTATACCGATGGTAACCAGTCTGACCCTGCACTCGCCATCGGGAGCGCCGGCGACTTCGTGGTCACCTGGAAAAGCCTCGGCCAGGACGGCTCCGAGGAGGGGGTCTTTGTCCGCCACTTCGACGCCGCTGGCGCGGCACTGGCGACCGAGTTTCTGGTGAACAGCTGGACGGCAAGCTCGCAGTACCAGCAGGTAGTGGCGGGGAATGTCGCTGGCGACTTCGTGGTCACTTGGATGAGTTACGTTCAGGACGGCTCGGCCGGTGGGGTCTTCGCGCAGCGCTTCACGACACCGGCAGTCCTCGACATCGACGCCGACGGCGACACCGACCCTCTCACTGACGGCCTCCTGGTCTTGCGTTACCTCTTCGGCTTCACGGGCGCTGCCCTGGTCTCGGGCGCAGTGGACTTGGTCCATTGCACCCGCTGCAACGCGCCGACGATCGAGTCGTATCTGCAGCTGCTGATTTGAGTAGGCGGTAAACGTCCCCACTCAGACCTCGTCGCGATCGATCCACTTCGGAGTGTCCGGCGGCTCGTAGGATTCGAACCGATCGAGCAGCCGCGCCGGATCGGTCTCGACCATCAACATGCGGCGGTGCTCGAGGCGCAGGAAGCTCTCCTCGACCGCGCGATCGAGCATCCTGCCCAGATCGTTCCAGTAGCCCTCGACGTCCAGCACGCCGCACGGTTTGCGATGGAGGCCGAGCTGTCCCCAGGTGACGACCTCGAACAGCTCCTCGAGCGTGCCGACGCCTCCGGGCAACGCGAGGAACGCGGACGCCAGCTCGGCCATCAGCGCCTTGCGCTCGTGCATCGACGCCACCACTTCGAGGCGCGTCAGCCCGCGATGGGCGAGCTCCTTGGTGGCGAGCGCGCTGGGAATGACGCCGATGACCTCGCCACCGGCGGCGAGCGCGGCATCGGCGAGCACACCCATGAGGCCGACGCGGCCGCCGCCGTAGACGACTCCGTAGCCGCGCGCGACCGCGAGGGTCGCGAGGTCTCTCGCGGCGACGGCGTATGCGTCGCGCCGCCCGACGCTCGATCCGGCGAAGACGCAGATCCTCTTCACGTTCCAGCCGCGGCGTAGGGGAGCAGCCTGCCTGCTCCCTTCAGGGGCGGAGGCAAGCTCCGCCCTACTTGACGGTGAGGAGACCGAGGGGAGCCACGCCGTCCGGAGCCTTGAACGGGATGTCGAGGACGCGCGCGATCAGGGGCGCCACGTCCTGCAGCCCCATCACGTGCGCGACCGCGCCGCGCCGGAAGCCGGCGCCCCAGCCGACGAAGCCGGTCTGGATCTGCGGGAAGTCGTGCGGGAAGTAGCCGTGGGTTCCTCCCGTGGCGGGGCCGAGCACATCGCCGTCGCCGCGGTCGCTGAACGTCACGCCGAGCGACGCGGCGAGGGCGAACGGAACCTCGGGCACGGCGCCGACGGCGTCGAGCTCCTGGCGGTCGATGATCCGGAACAAGCGGTGCATCGACGCCGGTTGCTCTTCGACGATGCGCCGCACGCGATCCGCCGTGGCGCGATCGCGCGGGTCGCGCAGGTGCAGGAAGGTCGCGCCGCCCTGCGAGAGGAACGTCGCCTTCCACGCCGCGCCGCGATCGCGAGTGGCCTGCATCAGTCCCGCCTGCACCAGCCAGACGTTGGGCGCGACCGTGGTGTCGAGATCGACGAAGCCGTGATCGCCGGTGACGACGAACGCGGTCTTGTCCGCAATGCCGCCCCGCTGCGTCGCTTCGACCATGGCGCTGATGGCGCGGTCGGCGGCGGACAGGGAGCGCAGCACGAGATCGGAGCGCCGGCCATCGGCGTGCATGAAGTGATCGGGCGAGGCGACGTGAATGGCGAGCAGAGTGGGCTTCTTGGTCTCGATCAGGTAGGCCGCCATGGCGGCGAGCGAGTCGTCTCGGTTGATCCAGTCGGCCGACATGTTTCGCCGGGTGAGGGCGCCGGTCGCGTTCTGCTCGAGCTCGCTCCAGAGTCCTGGCGAGGCGCCCTCGCGCATGGGCGCCAGGCGATCCCCTTCGCGGTCGAGCGACCACACCTCGGGAACCAGCCAGTCGATCGGCGCGCCGACGGTGACCGGCCACGATACACCGGCGGTCTTGCCACCGGCCTTGCGCACCGCTTCGAACAGCGTCTCGACCTTGATCGACGACTCTTCCCAGTACCAGCGGCCGGTCTGCCCGCCTTCCTCGAAGGGAGTGTTGTAGTAGATGCCGTGGCGCGCCGGCAGCGCGCCGGTCACGATTGTGGTGTGCGATGGATAGGTGACCGACGGGAACACGCTGCGCACACCCTCGGCCTTGGCGCCTTCGCGCGCCATCTGCGCGAGCATCGGCATGGGCCAGTCCTCTTCGAGATAGAAGTCCGGCCGGAAGCCGTCGACCGAGATCAGGATCACGTGCTCGGCGAGCGCCTCGGCGTGGAGCGCGGGCATTCCAGCCGCGATCACAACGACGACGGCTGCGAGGACGAAGGGAGCAAACGCGAGACGAGGACGATCGGACATGCGTCGCCTCCAGAATGGCAGCGAAAAGTGTGGGAACCCCGACCGGTCCCAGCCGATCATAGCCGGATGGCGCCCAGGCGACGGTGAGGTCAGGGATCGGTATCGGTAGCGAGCCAATCGACGCGCGTGTCGGTGTGCACGTGACCTTCCGGCGCGCGATCGATCTCACCCGGCACGTTGGCGCGCACGACGTGGATCTCGCCGGGCCAACGCTCCGAGCGGAAGAAGAGCGAGCTGCCGCAGAGCCGGCAGAAACCGCGCCGCGAGTCCTGCGACGACGCGAACCACTGCACGGTGTCGCGCCCCGCAACGAAGTCGAACTGTTCTTCCGGCACGCCAATCCAGGTGACGAACGCGGCACCGTGCGCGCGGCGGCACATGGTGCAGTGGCAGTGCGCGCACCACTTGGTGGGTGGCGCGATCGAGAACTGCACTTGGCCGCAGAGGCAGGCGCCCTGGTATGTCGTCGTCAATCGAGGATCTCCGGCGGGCCGGCGTAGGGTAGCATCCCCGCCATCGCACCGCGCTCAGCGGTCGAGGCCAACCTGCAAACGTCGATCTGGGTCGAGCTTCAGTTTTGAACGACGGCGCGCTCGGTCTCGCAGCGATCGACTACTCGATCGTCATCGCCTACCTGCTCGGCGTGCTGGTGGCGGGCATCTACTTCGGCAAGTTCGTGCGATCGCCGGCCGACCTCTTCCTCGCCGGCAAGGGCCTGCCGTTCTGGGCGATCGGCATGTCGATCGTCGGCAGCGACATCGGCGCCACCGACTTCATCGCGGTGGCGGGCGGGACTTACCGTTTCGGGCTGGCGCAGGCGAATTTCGACTGGCTCGGCTCGATGCCGGCGCTCCTGATCGCGGGCTTCCTGTTCGTGCCGTTCTACTGGCGGTCGGGCGTCTACACCATCCCCGAGTTCCTCGGCCGCCGCTACAACGAGGCGGTGCGCTTCACGCTCGCGTTGTGCTGGGGCCTCATCCTGGTGACCAACCTGGCCATCATGCTGTACGCCACCTCGGTGCTGCTGCGCGGCTTGATGGGGTGGAACCCGCTGTTCTCGATCTGGCTCACGGTGGTGGTGATCGGGCTCTACACCACCAGCGGCGGGCTGGGCGCGGTGGTGATGACCGACGTGCTCCAGGTCTGCGTGATGTTCGTCGGCGGCGCGGCGCTGGCGATCCGCGCGGTGTGGGAAGCGGGCGGCCTCGGCGCGATGCGCGACGCCGTTCTCGCGCGCGGACCGGAGTACGCGCAGCACTTCACGCTCTTCCTGCCGCACGATACCGCGACGCCGTTCCCCTGGACCGGCATCCTGCTCGGCCTGGGCATCGTGCTGTCGACGGCATACTTCTCGGGCAATCAACAGATCGTCCAGCGCGCGCTCGGCGCGCGGACCGAGTGGGACGCCAAGGCGGGCGTGGTGCTGGCGGGACTGTTCAAGCTCTTCATTCCGCTCCTGGTCGCGATTCCCGGTCTCGCCGCGCTGGTGATCCTGCCGCAGTTGGCGAGCCCCGACGACGCGGTGCCGAGCTTGATGCGCGTG
>DATAFT010000072.1:0-3226 GCA_036257295.1 Thermoanaerobaculia bacterium | reverse complement strand
AGCCGATGCGGGGGCCGTGCTGTTCGACGTCGAAGTCGACGGCCACTCGGCGGCGGGGGAGGGCGGCGGCGGCGCGCTGGTCGAGGGCGAGCTCTTCGGCGAAGACGTGTGGTTCCACGACAACGCCACCAACCTGGTCGGTGGCGGCATCGCGCTCGACGGCGCCGAGGCGCGCCTCGAGCTGCGTCGCGCCCGCATCACCGCCAATCAGAACGCGCAGGGCGACGGCGGCGGTATCGCGGTGCTCCAAGGAAAGGCCCGCCTGATCGACATCACCATCGCGGAGAACCGCGCGACCGGGCACGGCGGCGGCATCCACAACCGAGCGACCCTCGAGCTGATCAATGCCACCATCGCCGCCAACCGCGCCGACTCCGACTCCACCGGAGGGGGCCGCGGCGGCGGCATCGACGCCGAGTCGGGCACGACGCGGCTGTCGAACTCGCTGGTGGCCGAGAACCTGGCAGCGACGGCGCCCGACTGTGATGGCACGCTGCTGTCGGGCGGCCACAACCTGATCGCCGACGCTTCGTGCTCGATGGTTCCCGCCACCGGCGATCAGCTCGACGTCGACGCCGAGTTGGCCGAGGCATCCGGCGGCGTCTACCCGACTCTTCCAGGCAGCCCCGCCCGCGACGCGGCGAGCGCCGAGGTGACCGGCAGCATGGGCGCCTCCTGCTCGCGGCGAGACGGCGCCGGCATCCTGCGTCCGGTCGACGGCGACGACGACGGCGTCGCGCGCTGTGACATCGGCGCCGTCGAGAGCGTAGGCATCGCGCCCCTCGACGTCGACGGCGACGGCGTAGTCGCCGCGCTCACCGACGGGTTGCTGATCCTGCGCTACCTGTTCGGTTTCAGCGGCGACGTCCTCGTCAGCGGAGCCACCACCATCGGAGCGCCGCGATCGACCCCAGCCGCGGTGATCAACTACCTCGCGACGATCGACGACCTGCTCGATGCCGACGGCAACGGCTCCAGCCAAGGGTTGACCGACGGGATCCTGATCCTGCGCTACCTGTTCGGGATCACGGGCTCGGGGCTCACCAGCGGCGCGCTGGGCACGGGCGCAACGCGCACCACGCCGGCGCAGGTCATCGCGTACCTGGACCTCATTTCTTGAACGAGGTGGTGACGATGCCCAGCTCGGCCGCGCGCAGTCGGTGGCCGAGCGCCGCCAGCTCTTCGCCGCGCGCTTCGAGCAGCGTCGCCAGCACCAGGTGCCACTCCGGGCTCGAGTCGGCGGCCGGCCCGGCGGCGAGCAGCTCCGGCGACTGGCTCAACGCCGCTTCGATGCGATGGATGCGGGAGACCTCGGCGCGCAGCTCGCGCACCTTGTCCATGGGATAGACCTTGTCGTTCGACGCCAGGTGGCGCGGGTTGATCTCGGCCGAGCGCTCGAACGCGTCGAGCGCGCGATCGAACAGACCGTTGCGCCAGTAGATGAGCCCGAGGTTGTAGTGCAGCACGTCGTTGTCGAACGCGATCGACGACGCCAGCTCGAGCTCGTCGCGCGCGCGCGGCCAGTCGCGGATCTCCCAGGTGATGCCCAGCATGTAGTGGAAGTCGCCGATGAGGTTGCGGGTGAGGTGGTCCTTCGGCACCCGCGGGTCGTTCTCGCCCGCGAGCGTCGTCTTCGGGATCATCGGCTCGGGCAGCGGAGCTCCGGCGCGCACCGCGCGGAAGACGAGACCGACGGGAACGATCTCGAGCGCGGGAAGGGTCCAGTTCGGGTGGTGGGTGAGGAAGAGCGGGTCGCCCTCCGGATCGAAGCGCAGCTGCGGCGCGCCCGATCCGCCAGCGCCCTGCATCACCAGATCGACGTCCGGCCGCACCTTCTCGACCAGGCTCAGATAGATGAGGACGAAGAGTATGTTGTCGTCGCTCGCCATCAGGTGCGCGCCGGGAGGGAGCGTCTTGAGGAGGGAGCGGCTGAAGTCCTCGGCAATGCGGAAGCGGCTGCGGTCGTGGCGCGGGTAGCCGACCACCAGCATCACCACCGGTAGCGCGAGCGGCAGCGCTCGCGCCAGCCGCGGCAGCCCCGCCCGCCCCAACCGGAGATGGGCAAGCCGCTCGCACAGCACCTGGCAGCCAAGCCCGGCGAACAGCGCCATCACCACGTAGGTGGGGATGTAGTAGCGGTGCCAGATGAAGATGTCGCTGCGCGACCCGTGCATCGTCATGCTGGTCACGTTCACGGCCGCGGTCAGCAACAGGAGGACGATCGGCCAGCCGCGCCGCCTCGCCAGCGCGATGCCCGCGATCGCGAACGGCAACCCCACCCAGAACAGCTCGCTCGCGACTCCCCATAGATAGTCGCCGCCGATCGGAACGATGTCGGCCGGACCTTCCCAGTAGCGCCGTTGCCAGAAGCCGCGCCGCAGCACGACGTCGAGGAAGCCGCTCAGGGTTTCCGGGTTGGCCCAGTCGAGGGCGGGATCCATCCGCGAGCGCAGCGGCAGGTAGGCGTAGACCAGGAGCCCAGCGACCGTCGCCGCGACAGCGGCCACGAGCAGGCGCACCTCGCGCAGGATCCGCGGTTCGCGCACGAGGGCCGAGATCGCGAACGCGATCGCGAAGAAGCCCATGTAGGTGTGATTGGTGGCGCCCAGACCGGCGAGGAAGAAGGTGAGGACGAACACCGCCGGCGCGCGATCGCGATGCCAGCGGACGGCGGCGGCCAGCGCCGCAACCAGCAGCATCGCATTGAGTGCATAGACGCGCTGGACGTTGGCCTCGGCCCAGAAGCTCGGCGCGAAGCCGAGGAGGAGCGCAGCGAACAGGGCGGGGATGCGATCGAGCCCGAGCCAGCGCGCCAACGCGTAGAGACCGCCGACGGCGGCAGCCGCGCAGGCGGCGCTCATCAGGCTCATACGAAACGCGATCGAGCCGATCGGCACCAGCACCGTCCACAGCTTCCCGAGCACGACGTAGAGCGGATAGCCGGTCGGGTGCGGGATGCCGAGCGTCGCCACCGCCGCCACCAGCTCGCCGCTGTCGCCGACGTAGATGGTGCGCGATGCGCCGATCGCGTAGAGCGTGAACAGCAGGAGGCCGAGCACGATCGGCTCGCCCCAAACCCGCGCCAGAAGTCGTCGATCGCGCAAGAGACGCAGAGAGTAGCCGTCGCTGGGACCGTCCGGCAACCGGCCGATCGCCACGGTCAGTTCGAACCGGACATACGTGGGAAAACAACGGTCTGTTGAGCTGGCGCTGCCCTTTTCTTTAC
>DATAFT010000059.1:0-3212 GCA_036257295.1 Thermoanaerobaculia bacterium | reverse complement strand
CTGTGCGGCTAGCAGCGCCGTCGAGCGCTCCCAGTCGTAGAGGTCGTTCATCTCGATCGGCTGTTCCCACCCGGGCAGGCCGGAGCTGTGCGAGAGCAGAAAGCGAACCGGCAGGTCGTCCTTGCCAGCGGCGGCGAACTCGGGCCAGTAGCGGGCGACCGGCGCGTCGAGGTCGAGCGCGCCGCGCGACGCCAGCATCCAGGCGCACGCCGCCGTCATCACCTTGGTGGTCGACCACACGCAGACGATGGTGTCGCGTTCCCAGGCTCGCGTCCGCCGCGCGTCGCGGAAGCCTCCCCAGAGATCGACCACGGTCTTGCCCGCGACCGCGGCGGAGAAGGACGCGCCGACCTCGAGGTCGTTCGCGAAGTTGGCGGCGAAGGCCTCCCGCACTCGGGCGAATGCGGGCTCGCAGATCCCATCGATCGGGGCCTTGCTCGAGAGTCCGGTGGCGCGATCGGGCTCTGACATTCGAGTCGCTCCTGAGAGGTCTGATCCTTCGCAACATAGCACCGCTCCATCGACGAGGGCCGGCCCGTCGCGGTGCCGCTTCGATACCATCCGTGGTGCGGGTGATTGCCGACACGGCTCGCCCCACCCTCGAAGACCAAGGGCAAGCCGCGTATGCATCACACTGCCTCCTCGTCCCGCCGTCGTCGCTTCACGCCCGACATTCGCAAGGCCGCGCTCCTGCTTGTGCTTCTCGCTTTCGCCGCCAACGCGGTGCTGGCCGCGGCGCCGCCCTGCCGCCCGTGCGCCGGCATTCGCGTCGCCTCGCCGGCGGCCGCCGCCGCCGTTCCGCTCGGCGGCGAGCCACGACTCGGGAGGGACGCCGCACTCTGGGTGGCATGGCCCGAGGATCTCGGCGCCGCGATCGCGGCAGCGCCCGCGGACGCCACCACGCCGGCAGCCGCCAGTGCCGCGGTGCGCCAGACCGGCGCGATCCCCTGGCACGTCGTGCGCCTGCGCGCTCCGCAGCCGATCCAGCAGAACCTGACGGCGCTCCAGACCGAGCTCGAGGCACTGGCACGCCTCGCTCGCGACGCCGGGCCCGGAATCTACGAGCTCGGCTGGGAACCATCGGCTGGCGCCTTCGACGCCGCCGACTTTGCGTTCCTCTTGAAGCGCGCCTCGGTCGCCGTCACCGGGGCGCAGACGGAGGCCGAGGTCTGGATCGGTCCGCTACCCGCGGACTCCGGGATGCTCGACGTGCTGTGGGGCGAGGAGATCGCCGCCTATGTGGACGGAGTCGCGCTGGTGCCCGGCGACGGCGTCGCCGCCGCCATCACGCGGCTCCAGGAGCTCGACCCCGGCAAACCGGTAGCGCTCGACTCGATACCGTTGCCCGATCCCCCCGCGTTGGCGCTCGCGCGGGCGGCCGCAGCCGCGGCGGACGGCGTCGCGATCACGCTGTTCGCGGCGCCCGACGCGGTCGATCGCGCCGCGCTCGAGCCGCTGCTCACGCTAGCGCGCGAGTTCCACGGCGACCTCTCCTACGACCCCTACACCAAGCTCGAAGGCGCGCAAGCGGCGTGGGCCTTCGTTCGCGGCGAGGATCTCGGGCTGCGCATCATCGCCGAGTCGCCGGCGGGCTTTTCTCAGATGCGATACCGGCTCACCGATCCCCATCTGCGCGACCCGGAGCGTGTCGATCTCGCCACCGGCGCCGCGGCACCCGCCGAGGCCACCACCACGGATCTCGGCCTCGAGCTACTGGTGCCGGGCGACCCGATCCAGGTCCTGCGCGTCGTGCGCGCGAGCGTCGAAGAGCTCGGCGGCCGCGAGGAACGGGTCGACGTCTCCGACGAGCGCTCGATGCCGGTCGAGGAGATCCTGCGCCGGCTGCAGGCGTTCGACGACGACCAGAACCGCAAGCTCGATCACTACCAGGCCAAGAACATCATGCACATCCGCTATCAGGGCGGGCCGGCGTCGATCGAGGCGGCCTATTCCGGCGATTTCTTCTGGAAGCGCGGCGAGGGGTACGACTGGGTGTGGTCGGAGTTCATGGTCGACGGCGTCAAGTGGCGTTCGAAGCGATTGCCGGAGCTTCCCTTGATCCAACCGGAGAAGGCGGCCGCGCTGCCACTCGAGATCCTGTTCACCAAGGAGTACGAGTACCGCCTGCGCGGCACCGCGACGGTCGACGGTCGCGACACCTGGGTCGTCGACTTCAAGCCGATCGCGGCGACGCCAGGCCGCAACCTCTACCAGGGCACGGTGTGGGTCGACCGCGAGCTCTACTCGCGCGTGCGCACGCGCGCGATCCAGCTCGGCCTCGAGGGCGACGTGCTCTCCAACGAAGAGACCTCGTTCTACACGCCGATCGACGCCTCCGGTCAGCCGGCGCCGTGGTCGCGACAGAGCTTCGTGCTGCCGTTGCGGGTCGTCAAGCAGCAGCTCCTGTCCCTGCTCAACGCGACCCTCCCGCTCGAGGTCGAAACCGAGCTCTCCGAGCTGCGCATCGACGACCCTTCGTTCGACGCCAACCGTCAGGCGGCGTGGGACTCCGATCACACCATGGTGCGCGACACCGAGCAGGGACTGCGCTACCTGCGCACCGACGAGGCGGGCGATCGCGTGGTCGAGTCGGAGATGGACACCGACCGGCTGTTCGTGGTCGGTGGCGTGTTCTGGGACGAGTCGCTCGACTACCCGGTGCCGCTCGCCGGGCTCAACTACCTGGCGCTGGACTTCATGCACACCGGCAATCAGGTCAACCTGTTCGCCGCCGGTCCGCTGCTCACCGCCAACTACGCCGAGCCGCGTCTGCTCGGCAGCAAGTGGGATGCCGGCGTGAATCTCTTCGGCTTCTTCCTCGACCGCACGGACGAGGTGTTCCGCGACGGCGAGGAGGCGCCGGCCGAAGACATCGAGAGCCGCACCGCGTCGGCGTCGTTCTTCCTCGGCCATCCGTTCGCCGAGTTCGGCAAGCTCGACCTGAGCTACCGCATCGCGCGCGACGAGTACTCGCGGGCCGACGACACCGCCGACGACTTCGTCCTGCCGCAGGACACCACCACCCAGAGTGTGGCCGCCGAGCTGCGCTACGACCGCGCCGGCTATCGCGCGATGGTCTCGGGCAGTCACCACATGCGCTCGGACTGGGAGCTCTGGGGCGTGCCGGGATCGAGCGAGTTCGATCCGGCGCAGGAGGACTACGACCGCTGGCGCGTCTCGCTGCGCAAGACCTGGTGGCTCGAGAAGTTCCG
>DATAFT010000055.1:0-2299 GCA_036257295.1 Thermoanaerobaculia bacterium | reverse complement strand
GGCATGATCGTGTGGGATCGCGGCACCTGGGTCGCGCTCGAGCCGATGGCCGAGGGTCTCGAGAAGGGCAAGCTCCTGTTCGAGCTGCGCGGCTACAAGCTGCGCGGAGCGTGGACGCTCTTTCGCACGTCGGGCCGCAGCCGTGAGCGCGCGAATGCGGCACGTGGGCGAGGTGAAGGACGCGGCCGCGCCGCGCCCAAGACCGGCCCCGACGAATGGCTGCTGGTCAAGAAGCCCGACGGCTTCGCGCGCAAGCCGGGCGACGAGACCCTGCCCGAGGAGTCGATCCTGTCCGGGCTCACCGTCGAGGAGCTCGCCGCCGGGGACGGGCGCGTCGCCGAGATCGAGGATCGGCTTCGGCAGTCGAAAGCGCCGCGACGACGCGTCGATCCGGCGGACCAGCGGCCGATGCTCGCGACCGTGGCCGACCAGGCGTTCACCCAACGCGACTGGCTGTTCGAGCTCAAGTACGACGGCTTCCGCTTGATGGCGGCGAAAGAGGCACCCCTCGCCCCAACCGGGGATGGGTCAGGCGGTCGCGTGCGCCTCTTCTACCGCCGCGGCACCGACGTCACGCACCTGTTCCCCGACCTCGCGCGCGCGGTGGCGTCGCTTCCCTACCCCTCGTTCCTGCTCGACGGCGAGGTGGTGGTGCTCGACGACGGCGCGCGCCCGAGCTTCCAGCGCCTGCAGAAGCGCACCCAACTGGTCCGCAAGCTCGACATCCAACGCGCCGCGATCCACTACCCCGCCACCTACTTCGCGTTCGACCTGTTGTCGTTCGGCGACTACGACCTGCGCGCCCTACCGCTGGTCGATCGCAAGCGTGAGCTCGCCGCGATCCTGCCGCCGGCGGGGCCGCTGCGCTACGCCGATCACGTCGTCGAGCGCGGCGTCGACTTCTACGGCGCGGTGGAGGCGATGAAGCTAGAGGGCATGGTGGCCAAGCGGATCGACTCCGCCTACCGGCCCGGTCGCTCGCCGCACTGGTTGAAGATCCGTGCCGACCGGCGCGACGACTTCATCATCATCGGCATGTCGCCGCCGCAGGGAGCGCGCCACGGGTTCGGCGCGCTCCATCTCGGCGCGTTCCGCGTCGATGCGTCTGGCAAGCGCGAGCTGGTCTACGCCGGTCGCGTCGGCACCGGGTTCAGCGACGCGCTGCTCGGGAAACTCCACGGGCAACTGCTCGCGAGCAAGCGCAACGACCCGCCGGTCGACGGTCCGATTCCGGCCGGCGGTGGCTGGCCCGGGACGCGGGGCATCGGACCCGGTGACGTCTGGGTCGAGCCCGAGCTGGTGTGCGAGGTGCGCTACAAGGAGTGGACCGAGGAGGGTCTGCTGCGCCAGCCCGCGTTCCTCGGCATGCGGCCTGACAAGAAGATCGAGGAGTGTCTGCTGCCGAGCGAGCGCGAGGCGGCGCTCGAGCGCGACGGGAACGGCGGCGCGAGTCCCGCGGCCAACGACAGCGATGAGCGCGATGACTCCGAGCAGGAGTCGGCGCCGCGAGCGACGGCGCCGCGAGCGGAAGCGTCCCGCGCTCCGGCGCCGGCGGTGTCGAGCTCGACCCCGAGAACGCTGAAGCTAACCAACCTCGGCAAGGTGTTCTGGCCCGACGAGGGCTATACCAAGGGCGACCTCATCGACTACTACCGAGTGATCGCCCCGGCCATGCTTCCCTACCTCCGCGATCGGCCGCTGGTCCTCACTCGCTACCCGGACGGCATCGTCCAGGGCGAGGACAAGACCAAGCCCTTCTACCAGAAGAACGCGCCGAGCCACGCGCCGGATTGGATCCAGACCGAGACCATCTGGAGCGGATCGTCCGAGCGCGACATCGAGTACTTCGTGGTGCAGGAGCCCAACGCGCTGGTGTACATGGCGAACCTCGCCGCGATCGTCCTCCACGTGTGGTCGAGCCGCCTCGCCACCATCGAGCGTCCCGACTGGTGCATCCTCGACCTCGACCCCAAGGAGGCGCCGTTCCACGACGTGGTCACCATCGCGCTCGCGCTGCGTGACCTGTGCGAAGAGATCGGCATGCCGAGCTTCGTCAAGACCAGCGGCTCGAGCGGCATCCACGTGCTGCTGCCGCTCGGCCGCCAGGTGAGCTACCAACAGTCACAACTGATCGGCGAGCTGATTTCGCGCGTGATCATGCGCGAACATCCCAAGATCTCGACCATCGAGCGCGTCATCAAGAAGCGCGGGAAGAAGGTCTACCTCGACTACATGCAGAACGGTCACGGCCAGCTCCTGGTGGCGCCCTACACCGTGCGTGCGGTGCCCGGCGCCACGG
>DATAFT010000054.1:0-5079 GCA_036257295.1 Thermoanaerobaculia bacterium | reverse complement strand
GCCGCCTTCTTCGCCGCGCAGATGACGGCGATGGAGGCCGCCACCAAGAACGCGGGCGAGCTCATCGACCGCTACAAGCTCCGATACAACCGCTCGCGTCAGGCCGCGATCACCAAAGAGCTGATCGAGATCGTGTCCGGGGCCGACGCGCTGCAAGGATGAGAGAAAACATGAACGACACTCAGCACAAGCGCGGCCCAGGGCGCACCGGCAAGATCGTGCAGGTGATCGGTCCGGTGGTCGACATCGCGTTCGAGGGCGAGGGCGACCTGCCGCAGATCCTCAACGCGATCGAGATCAAGGACGCGGGGACGGCGACCGGCCACCGCATCGACGTCGTGGCCGAGGTGGCGCAGCATCTGGGCGAGCGCCTGGTGCGCGCGATCTCGATGCAGCCCACCGACGGCATGGTGCGGGGCATGGAAGCCAAGGACCGCGGCGAGCCGATCTCGGTCCCGGTCGGACCCGCCACGCTCGGGCGCGTGCTCAACGTCCTCGGCGAGCCGGTCGACACCCTCGGTCCCGTCGACGCCAAGGAGCGCTGGTCGATCCACCGCGAGGCGCCGCCCTTCGAGGATCAGGCGACCTCGACCGAGATGTTCGAGACCGGCATCAAGGTCGTCGACCTGCTCGAGCCCTACACCCGCGGCGGCAAGACCGGCCTCTTCGGTGGCGCCGGCGTGGGCAAGACTGTGCTCATTCAAGAGCTGATCAACAACGTCGCGATCCAGGGCGGCGGTTTCTCGGTGTTCGCCGGCGTCGGCGAGCGCACTCGTGAGGGCAACGACCTGTTGCGCGAGATGGTCGAGTCCCGCGTCGTCGACTACGGCGAGAAGTTCTACGAGCACTGGGAGAAGACCGGCGACTTCGACATGACCAAGGTCGACGCCCAGTCGCTCGTCAAGTCGAAGTGCGCGCTGATCTATGGCCAGATGACCGAGCCGCCCGGCGCGCGCCTGCGCGTCGGTCTCTCCGGGTTGACGGTCGCCGAGTACTTCCGCGACGTCGAGGGCCGCGACGTGCTGCTCTTCATCGACAACATCTTTCGGTTCACGCAGGCGGGCTCGGAGGTGTCGGCGCTGCTCGGCCGCATGCCGTCCGCTGTCGGCTACCAGCCCAACCTCGCCAGCGAGATGGGCGAGCTCCAGGAGCGCATCACCACCACCAAGAAGGGCTCGATCACCTCGGTGCAGGCGATCTACGTGCCCGCCGACGACCTGACCGATCCGGCGCCGGCCACCGCGTTCGCCCACCTCGACGCCACCACCGTGCTGTCGCGCGCCATCGTCGAGATCGGCATCTACCCCGCGGTCGATCCGCTCGACTCGAGCTCGAAGATCCTCGACCCGCGCGTGGTCGGCGACGAGCACTACAAGGTGGCGCGCTCGGTGCAGAACGTCCTGCAGCGGTACAAGGACCTCCAGGACATCATCGCGATCCTGGGCATGGACGAGCTGTCGGAAGAGGACAAGCTGGTGGTGATGCGCGCGCGCAAGCTGCAGCGCTTCCTGTCGCAGCCGTTCTTCGTCGCCGAGCAGTTCACCGGCAAGGAAGGCCGCTACGTCAAGGTCGCCGACACCATCGAGGGCTTCAAACGCATCGTCGCCGGCGAGATGGACGAGTACCCCGAGCAGGCGTTCATGATGGTGGGCACGCTCGACGAGGCGGTCGAGGCCGGCAAGAAGATGCTGGCCGGGTAGGGACGCGATGGCCGACGGCGCGAATCTCCGTGTGGTCCTGGTCACCCCCGAGCGCAAGGTGCTCGAGGAGGCCGCGGACTCGGTCTCGCTCCCGGCGAGCGAGGGCTACGTCACCATCCTGCCGCGCCACGCGCCGCTGATCGCTACGCTCGGAACCGGCGTCCTCACCTTGAAGAGCGGCGCCCGCTCGTCGTCGTTCGCCATCGCCGGCGGCTTCTTCGAAGTCTCGGACGACCGAATCACCGTGCTGGCCGACGAGGCGCTCGGGCCCTCCGAGGTCGACGCCGCCGCGGCGCGCCGCGAGCTCGAGGAAGGCAGGGCCGCGCTCGGTCGTTCGAGCGGCGAGGAGCAGGAACGCGCGCGCCGCGCCATCGAGCGCGCCGAGGCCAAGCTGGCGATCGTCGCTTCGTAGGGGCGGCGGCGGTCAACCGCCGGTCGGATATTCGATCCGGATCCAGGTCTCGTTGCCCCGCTGCTCGAGCTCGGCCTCGACCAGACGACCGTCCTTCGAGAAGCTGAGCAGGCTCGACGCCGGCGTGGTCACGCGCCAGCCGCGCGCACTCTCCTGGGCCTGGAAGCGGCGGGTCACTTCCTGCGGCGAGGCCACCGTCCGCAGCGAGACGTAGGAACGGCCCGCCTCGGCCGCCCCGAAGTCGACGATCGACGCCGGCTCGTACGGCCACAGGTCCTTCGGAAAATCGCCGGGAAGGACGCCCACTAGACCGCGATCGCGCACCTGCGCACGCTCGTCGTCCTCGGGACGGATCTGACTGTCGATCGGCTCGTCGACGTCGACGGTCTCGAGCGTTTCGTCGGCCGGAGCTTTGGACGCTGCGGTGGAGCGCCCCCGGCACCCCGGCGTCGCTGCGACGATCGCCGCCACCAACAATGCCGCGCCGAGGGCGCGGCGCCGGCCCTTCAGTGGGTCTCCTCCGGACCGTGAGGGTTCGGGGTCGGAGCGGCGTCGATCACCGGCAGCGACCGGAAGCTGGGGCCGAGGTCGTGCGGGATCTCGATGTTGCAGCTGATGATCTCGTTCTGGCGCTTCACCAGATCGGCCAGACTCTGGCGCTTGAGGATGGTCTCGACCGAGCGCTTGACGTCGAGGAAGACCTCGCGGATCACGCAGTGCCGCGTGCCGATGTCGATCGAGCAGGGCTGAGCGAGGATCTGGTCGACCGACGTGACCTGGCCCTCGAGCGCGTAGAGGATGTCGTGCAGCGAGATCTGCGAGGCAGGGCGCGCCAGCAGGTGGCCGCCCTGCGGTCCGCGGTTCGACTGGATGAGCTGGTGCTTGGCGAGCGACGCCAGGATCTGGCGCAGGTACGGTTCGGGGATGCCCTGGTGGGTCGCGATCTCGTGGCTGGTCGAGGGGCCTTCGTCGGCGTGCATGGCGATGAACAGCATCGCGCGGATGCCGTACTCGCCTTTGGTCGAGATCTTCATCGATCGCCTGAACGACTATACCCCAGCGCTCCGGGGCCCTCCGGCCGCTCGGCGCTCGATCGAGCGGGCCACCTCGAGCAGGTCGCGCGCGACGCCGGTCGCGCCGACTCCGCCGCGCTCGAGCAGCACCGCCTCCATCCCTGCCGCCTGCGCTCCTTCGACGTCCTCGAGCGGGTGGTCGCCGACGTGAAGCGCCGCCGCGGCGTCGACGTCGAGGCGCTCGAGCGCATGACGGAAGAGCCGAGGGTTGGGCTTGGCGAGGCCCACCGCCGACGACGGCACCACCAGATCGACGCGGTTCGCGAGGTCGAGACCGGCGAGCAGGTCGGGCAGGCGCTCGTCGAAGTTGCTGATCACCGCCAGGCGCAGGCCCATCGATCGCATCGCCTCGAGCGCGGGGACGGCATCGGGGAACACCACCCAGGCGTCGTGGCTCGCGAACCGGTGGAAGAGCTCAGCCGCCGCGAACGGGCCCGGCACGCCAATCTCGAGCAGCTCGCAGAGGCGAGCGAGCAGACGCGCCCAGAAGCCGCGCGCGCCGCCAGCAAAGGAAGTGAAGCGGTCGCGTCCCGCCGGGGTGAGGCAATCGAGCTCCTTCCATACCACCGGGAAGACGCGCCGTACCGACGCGGCGTCGGTCGCGACGCCGTGGCGCGCCAGCACCTCGACGTAGATGTCGGGCATCGACGGGCACGCGATCAGCGTCCCGGTGGCGTCTAGCGTCACCGCCCGCAAGCGGTTCAAGGCCGTACGAGCCGCCAGGGCACGACCAGTAGGGCGCCAATCAGGATGAGATGAACGGCGAGCCCGAGCGGATGTCCGAACAGCAGCAGGAGGAGCCAAGCGACCAGGAGCGCGGTCGCCGCGACCAGACGCACTCCGTCGCGCATTCCGGACTCCGAAAAACTAGTCGCGGGTCTGCGGCTCGACGAACTGGTTCGCGCCGCCGGTCCGGCGCAGTCCGGCGGCCGAGCCGGAGTAGTTCGAGTTGCCGAGCGGAGGCGTGGTCTGATTCAGGAACTGCAGCGGCAGGCCCTGAGTCCCCTCCGTCTCGGATTCGAGCGGGATGCTGTAGGGCGTCGGCACCTGGTCCGACAGCGCCTGGCTCTCGAGCGCCGCCTGCTCCTCGGGGGTCGGGTTGTCGTTGGGAGCGAGCCCGATGAGGATGGTCATGGCGTCGAGACGCTTGCCGAAGCCCGACGCCTCGGTCAGGGAGATGACTTCCTTGACGCTGTCGCGCTGGAGCGTGATCGGGTTGCCGTTGACCGTCATGAACATCAGGCGCGTGGAGTCGAAGGGCGCGACCACCGGCTCGTACCGCGTGTGGAAGACGTTGCCGTTGGCCATGCGGATCTCGTACTCGAGCGCGTGCAGCGGCAGACAGGCAAGCAGCAGGACTGCGAGAGTGATCGAGAGCGTGGCGCGTCGCGGCATGTCTCACCTCCGGCCGGTATATAGACGGATGTCTATGGTAGCACGGCCGGCGCCGGCCGGCTCCCCGAGTTTTGGCGAGCGGCCGGGGTCGGCTATCCTCAACGGGCAGCGCATGATCCACGGCAAGAGCGTCTTCGTCGTCCTCCCCGCCTACAACGCCGGTCGCACGCTCGAGCGAACGGTGGCCGACGTCCCCCGCGACGTCGTCGACGAGATCCTCCTGGTAGACGACGCCTCGACCGACTCGACCGCCGAGCTGGGGCGCAAGCTCGGGCTGCCCACCATCGTGCACCCGGTCAACCGCGGCTACGGCGGCAATCAGAAGACCTGTTACACCGAGTCGCTGCGGCGCGGCGCAGACATCGTGGTCATGGTCCACCCCGACTACCAGTACGACCCGCGGCTGGTGCCGTCGATGGCGTCGCTGATCGCGCAGGACGTTTACGACGTGGTGCTCGGCAGCCGCATCCTGGGCCTCGGCGCGATCGAGGGCGGGATG
>DATAFT010000039.1:0-5055 GCA_036257295.1 Thermoanaerobaculia bacterium | reverse complement strand
GAGCTGATTGACGTTGTCGGTGAGGTCCTTCCAGGTGCCGGCGACCCCCAGCACCTGGGCCTGTCCGCCCAGCTTGCCCTCGGTGCCGACCTCGCGCGCCACGCGCGTCACCTCGCCGGCGAACGCGTTGAGCTGATCGACCATGGTGTTGAGCGTCTGCTTGAGCTGCAGGATCTCGCCGGAGACGTCGACGGTGATCTTCTTGGAGAGATCGCCGCTGGCGATCGCGGTGGCGACTTCGGCGATGTTGCGCACCTGCGCCGTCAGGTTGTTGGCCATGAAGTTGACGGAGTCGGTGAGGTCCTTCCAGGTGCCGGCGACGCCGGGGACGACCGCCTGGCCGCCGAGCTTGCCCTCGGTGCCGACCTCGCGCGCCACGCGCGTCACCTCGCCGGCGAAGGCGTTGAGCTGGTCGACCATGGTGTTCATGGTGTCCTTGAGCTCGAGGATCTCGCCGGACACGTTGACGGTGATCTTCTTGGACAGGTCGCCGCTGGCGATCGCGGTGGCGACCTCGGCGATGTTGCGCACCTGCGCGGTCAGGTTCGACGCCATGAAGTTGACGTTGTCGGTCAAGTCCTTCCAGGTGCCGGCCACGCCGGGCACCTGGGCCTGACCTCCCAGCTTGCCGTCGGTGCCGACCTCGCGCGCCACGCGCGTCACCTCCGAGGCGAAGGCGTTGAGCTGGTCGACCATGGTGTTCATGGTGTCCTTGAGCTCGAGGATCTCGCCGCGGACGTCGACGGTGATCTTGCGCGAGAGGTCGCCGCGGGCCACGGCGGTGGTCACCTGCGCGATGTTTCTCACCTGACCGGTGAGGTTGCCGCACATGGCGTTGACCGAGTCGGTGAGATCCTTCCAGGTGCCGGCGACGCCGGGCACGATGGCCTGCCCGCCGAGCTTGCCCTCGGTGCCGACCTCGCGCGCCACGCGCGTCACCTCCGATGCGAACGAGCGCAGCTGATCGACCATCGTGTTGATGGCCTCCTTGAGCTGGAGGATCTCGCCGCGGACGTCGACGGTGATCTTCTTCGAGAGGTCGCCGTTGACCACCGCGATGGTGACCTCGGCGATGTTGCGCACCTGCGCGGTGAGGTTGCCGGCCATCGAGTTGACCGACTCGGTGAGGTCCTTCCACACGCCGCTCACGTCGGACACCTTGGCCTGACCGCCCAGCTTGCCGTCGGTGCCGACCTCGCGCGCCACGCGCGTCACCTCCGAGGTGAACACGCCGAGCTGCTGGATCATGGTGTTGACGATGGTCGCGGCGCGCAGGAACTCGCCCTCGAGCGGCCGGCCGTCGACGTCGATGCGGACGGTCTGCAGCAGGTCGCCCTGGGCCACCGCCGTGATCGCCCGCGTCACCTCGGTGGTGGGCCACAACAGGTTGTCGATGAGGCCGTTGACGCTCGCCTCCATCTGCGTCCAGGCGCCGCTGCGGCGCCCGAACTTGACGCGCCGGCGGGTGTTGCCCTGCCTGCCGACGATGTCGCCGACGAGGTCGAGCTCGCCCACCATCTCGGCGTTGGCGGCGACGATGTCGTTGAAGGTGTCGGCGATCTTGCCGTCGAGGCCGATCCAGTCACCGGGGAGGCGCGCCGAGAAGTCTCCGTCGCGCACGCGCTGCAGCACGCGCAGCAGCTCGCGCTGATCCAGCGTGCCGACCAGAGCGGGGGAAGCGGGCGAGGAGCGGCGCGGGCGAGGAGCGACCTCTTTGTTGGGCGACGTCATCGAGGATCTCCCGAGGCAGGAGCGGTGGAGGAGGAGGAAGGCACAGGGTTCAAGCTGGGTCCGATTCGCCGGTCTCGTATTCCGCCTACGGATCCGGCCATACCAGCGTCGCCCCGAGGCGGCCAGGATTGCCAGACGAAAACCAGCTCGCACTATAGGGAGCGGAGGGCTTCATGCAACAGCGGGTTTCACCCGGTAAAGGCACTGGGGCGAAACCGGGGGGCGTGTCGCGCCCGGTACCCGAACGGCAGCCTCTAAACGCGGGCCGACGGCGTCGTCGGCGGGGGGCGCAGATAGAGCGGCTGCGTCAGCAGCGCAGGGTCCCAGGTCAGCCAGCCCGCGGCGAGGCGAGCGGCGAGCGCGGCGAGAGGCGGCGGCTCCATCGCGCGAAGCCGAGGGCCGTCGAGATCGGCGATCAAGCGGCTGGCACCGAACCCGATCACGGTTTCAGCGGCGAGCTCGCGCACGGCGCCGGCGCCCAGGATCCGGGCGGGGCCTTCCTCCACCAGCTCCGGTCTGCGCTCGAACACCTGCGCGAACCACTCGCCGCGCAGCGCGTCGACGACGGCGATCACCCGCTCCGCTTCGGGGTCGCTCGCTTCCGCGAGCACGCGCAGGGTCGGCATCGCCGCCACCCGCACCCCCAGCGCTTGATGGAGACCGAGGGCGGTGGCGAGCCCGATGCGAAGCCCGGTGAAGCTGCCGGGGCCGCGCAGCACGCAGATCGCGTCCATCGCCCGCGCCACGGCACCGGCTCGAGCGAGCGCGGCGTCGATCAGCGCGAGGAGCGAGTCCGACGAGCCGGCGCGCTCGACCGCTTGCTCGACGACCACCGCTCCGCCGCGCGCGACGGCGACGCTGGTGATCGGCGAGCCGGTGTCGAACGCGAGCACCAGGCGGTCGTCGAGCGCGGCGGCGGTTGTCACCCGGATCGCACCATCGACGCCAAAGTTATCGCGTCAGGCGCCGCGGCTATACTCGCGTCCACTCATGTCAGGCACTGCGCCGCCCCCCCCGCCCCAACCGGGGATGGGCCAGCAGCTCACTCCGATGCTGCGCCACTACCTTCAGGTGAAGGCGGAGCACCCCGACGCGATCCTGCTCTATCGCATGGGGGACTTCTTCGAGATGTTCTACGAGGACGCGGAGAAGGCGGCGCCCATCCTCGAGATCGCGCTCACCGCGCGCCAGCGCGGCACCGAGAACGAAGCGCCGATGTGCGGCGTGCCTCACCAGGCGCTCGAGAGTTACCTCGGCAAGCTGGTGCGCGCCGGCCTCAAGGTCGCGATCTGCGATCAGGTGGAGGACGCCGGCCAAGCCAAAGGTCTGGTGCGTCGTGAGGTCACGCGCGTCGTCACGCCGGGGACCCTGAGCGAGCCCGAGCTGCTCGAGGGCAAGGAGGACAATCTCCTGTGCGCTCTTTCCTGGCCTGGCGCGGCCCGGCCCGGGGTGGCGTCGAATGGAGTCGGTGCCGGCGCCTTTCTCGACGTCTCGACCGGGAAACTGCTGGTCCACCGCTGGCGCTCGCCCGAGGACGCCGTCGCCGATCTCGCCGTGCTGCGCCCGCGCGAGCTGGTGTTCGCCGAGGAGGAGCTGCCATCCGACGTCTCGGTCTGGGCCGATCGCGAGCGGGTCTGCCGATCGCTGCTCGACGCCGACGATCGGCTCGGTCCGGAGGCGTCGCGGCGACTCCTAGAGCGCCACTTCCAGACCGCGAGCATCAAGGGATTCGGTCTCGACGTCGAGGATCCAGCGGCGCTCGCCACCGCGGTCGCCCTCGACTACGCGCGGCGCACGCAGAAGAGCGAGCTCCTGCACGTGCGCGACCTCGAGGTGATCGAGGAGCACGACTTCCTGGTCCTCGACGACACCACGCTGGCCAACCTCGAGGTAGTGCGCGCGCTGCGCGGCGGAGGGCGTCAGGGCACGCTGCTGGAGCGCCTCGACGAGACCAGGACCGCGATGGGCGGTCGCCGCCTGCGCGCCTGGCTGGTGCGTCCGGGGGTCGATCGCGATCAGATCCTGGCGCGCCACGACGCGGTGGAGGAGCTCCACGGCGACACCGCGCGCCGCGACGAGCTGCGCGCGCTGCTCGGCGGGATCGCCGATCTCGAGCGACTGTTGTCGCGGGCCGTGCTCGGCAGCCTGCTGCCGCGCGACGCCGGCGCGCTGCGCGAGTCGCTGCGGCAGTCGGCGCTGGTGCGCGAGCGACTGGCGGGCTGCCGCTCGGCGCTGCTCGGCGCGGTGGCTCGAGCCGACACCGCTCCCGACTTGCTGGCGACGCTCGACGAGCGCTTGGCGGCCGAGCCTCCGGCCGCGCTGCGCACCGGCGGCGCCATCGCGAGCGGCGTCAACGACGAGCTCGACCGCTGCCGCTCGCTGGTGCGCGATCGCAAGCGCTACGTCCTCGGTCTCGAGGCGCGCGAGCGCGACCGCACCGGGATCGCCTCGCTCAAGGTCGGCTACAACAAGGTGTTCGGCTACTACCTCGAGATCACCAACGCGCATCGAGCGCGAGTGCCCGACGACTATCAGCGCCGCCAGACCCTGACCTCTGCAGAGCGCTACGTCACGCCCGAGCTCGGAGAGCTCGAGAGCGAGATCCTCGGCGCCGAGGAGCGGTTGGCGCAGCTCGAGACCGAGGAGTTCGAGCGGGTGGTGAGCGCGATCGTCGATCGCGCCGGCACGCTGCGCGAGCTGGCCGGCGCGCTCGGCAACCTCGACGCGCTGTGCTCGCTCGCCGACGTCGCGGCGGCCCATGGCTACCAGCGTCCGCGCATGCTGGAGGCTGGCGCCGGGCTGCGCATCCGCGACGGGCGGCATCCAGTGGTCGAAGCCGCGCTGCGCCGCGACTTCGTCCCCAACGACACCGAGCTCGAGCCGGAGACCTCGCAGATCGTGCTCCTCACCGGTCCCAACATGGGAGGGAAGTCCACCTATCTGCGGCAGGTGGCCTTGATCGCGCTGATGGCGCAGGCGGGCTCGTTCGTTCCCGCGGCGAGCGCCGAGCTCGGGGTGCTCGACCGTATCTTCACGCGCGTCGGCGCCTCCGACGACCTCGCGCGCGGCGAGTCGACGTTCATGGTCGAGATGATCGAGACGGCGAACATCCTGCGCCACGCCGGCGGCCGCAGCCTGGTGATCCTCGACGAGGTCGGCCGCGGCACCGCCACCTTCGACGGATTGTCGCTGGCGTGGGCGATCGTCGAGCATCTGCACGACCACTGCGGCGCGCTGACTTTGTTCGCCACCCACTACCACGAGCTCACCGAGCTCCAATCGCTGTTGCCGCGCGTGGTCAACCGCACCATGGCGGTCAAGGAG
>DATAFT010000345.1:0-4563 GCA_036257295.1 Thermoanaerobaculia bacterium | reverse complement strand
GGGGCCCTCCTCACCGCGGCCGAGGCCGCTCGCGAGCTCGGGGTCAAGCCCTCGACCCTGTACGCCTACGTGAGCCGCGGCCTGCTCCACTCGCAGGCGGGCGCCGACTCGCGCTCGCGTCTCTACGCGCGCGACGACGTCGAGGTGCTCAAGCTGCGTCGCGATGGCAGGCGCGACCCTGCCGCGGTCTCGCGCGAGGCGCTGTCGTGGGGGCTGCCGGTGCTCGAGTCGTCGATCACGTTGATCCGCGACGGCGCTCTCTACTATCGCGGCATCGAGGTCGGCACGCTGGCGCGCGAGTGGACCTTCGAGCAGGTCGCGGCTCTGCTCTGGCTCGGCGACGCGGCCCGCGCCGGCGAGCTCTTCCCGGTGCGCCCGATCGAGCTGCCGGTCCCGTGGCGGCGCGTCGTGGCGGGACTGCGCGATCGCCATCCCGGCGAGCGGCTACAGGTCGTTCTGCGCTACGCGGCGAGTGAAGACCCGGCGGCGATGGACCTGCGACCCGAGCGCGTCGCCGCCTGGGGCGCGCGACTGCTCGCGCTCATGGTGGCCACCGTGTCGGGCCGGCGTCACCAGGAGGGCGAGCCGCTGCTCGATCCGCTGCGCGAAGCGTGGATGCCGGGAAGCGAAGGCGCCGGACGCCTTCTTCACGGCGTACTGATCCTGTGCGCCGATCACGAGCTCAACGTCTCGTCGTTCACTGCGCGCTGCGTCGCGTCGGCCGGCTCCAATCCGTACGAGGCGGTCGCCGCGGCGCTCGGCGCGTTGCGCGGCTTCCGCCACGGCGGTCACTCCGATCGCGTCGAGGACCTGCTCGCCGAGCTCGGCGTCCATCGCCTGATCGACGGGCCGCCGCCGCGCCAGGAGGTGCGCCGGCTGGTGGAGGAGCGCCTGCAGCGGGGCGATCTCATTCCAGGCTTCGGCCAACCGCTGTACCCGGACGGCGATCCGCGCTCTTCGATCCTCCTCGATCTGATCGAGAGCGCCTATCCGGGCTCGACCACGGTCGAGGCGGCGCGCGCGGTGGCGGCCGAGGTCGAGAGCCTGATCGGCCAACGGCCGACGATCGATTTCGCGTTGGCGACGCTTTCGCTCGAGCTCGGACTCGGGCCGGGTGGCGCCTTCACAGTGTTCGCGATCGGTCGCACCGCGGGATGGGTCGGCCACGTGATCGAGGAGTACCAGCGCGGCCGATTGATCCGGCCCCGCGCCCGCTATACGGGACCGGCGCCCGGCGCGACGGCGGAGGTCCATGGTTCCGCGCCCTCAGGCGAGACCGACGCCTCGTAGCCGCGGCCGCCACGCCGGGTGCCGATAGTCCGGAGATACACCGGACAGAGTCCGCAAGAAGGTCGAAGGACCCGAGAGGTTCGCGCCTCTAACTCTCCAGGAACGGGTGTTGTCGTGACAACGGCGCCGGCCGAGGCGTCGGCGCCAAGGAGGAGAGCTCATGCTCAAGCCGCACGCTCTGGGTCTGATGCTGGTCACGTTCGCGATGGATGGCGAGCCGCCGGCTCGGGGGCAGAACGGCTCTTTCGATCTCGGCTTGCGCGCCGACATCCTGGCCGGCGATGGCGAGCCCACCAACGACGTCCTCGGCTACGGACTGTTCGGACACGTTCCGTTGAACGACCGCTGGAGCATCGGCTTCGCGATCGATCACTCGCCCGAGTTCGACGTCGAGCGCACGGCGAAGATCGTCGGTTTCGAGCAGAGCGGCAATGAGGAGGATGAGATCGACTCCAAGGGCTCCTCGACCACTGTGAGCGCTTGGATCGAGCGCACCTACGGCGAGCGCTTCCAGTGGCTGTGGGGCGTGGGCGCAGGCGTGACGGACGTCGAGGTCGATCCGCTCGCAGGGTTCCGCCCCGATGGCACGCCCTTCCTGGTCGAGACCGACGCCGGGACGGAGCTCCTGCTCATCGCCAACGGCGGTTTCCGCTATTGGTTCGGCGGACGGAAATGGGCGTTCTCGACCGAGATCCGCCTCGAGGAGCACTGGAGCGATTGGACGCTGACCGAAGTTCGCAGCGGCGAGAGCGTGACGGTCGACGACTACCTCCTCACCGGGATCCACTTCGGCCTCAGTCGCCGCTTCTAGCCGCCACCCGTTCGCCCATAAGACATAATCACGACTCCTCCGGCTCGCGCGGGGGACGTGATGCCACCTCCCGACGTTTCGATCGTCGTTCCGGTGTTCAACGAGGAACGCAGCTTGCCGCAGCTCGTTTCCGAGATCGAGGCGGCCATGGCGCCGTTGCCGTCGACCTACGAGATGGTCTTCGTCGACGACGGATCGACCGACGGCGGTCGTCGCGTCCTGCACGATCTGGCCCGCAGTGACGCGCGGCTGCGCGTCGCCGCTCTGCCGCGCAACAGCGGGCAGTCGGCCGCCCTCGCGGCGGGGTTTCGACTCGCGCGAGGAGCCAGCGTGGTCACGCTCGACGCCGACTTGCAGAACGACCCCGCCGACATTCCGCGCGTGCTGGCGGCGCTCGACGGCGTGGCGATGGTTTCCGGCGTGCGGCGCAATCGTCGCGACGACTGGCTGCGCCGGGTCTCGTCGCGGATCGCCAACGGAGTGCGGCGCTCGGTGCTCGACGACGGCGTGACCGACGTCGGCTGTTCGCTCAAGGCCTATCGCGCCGAGTACCTGCGGCGCATTCCCGCGTTCAACGGCTTCCACCGATTCCTTCCCGCTCTGATCCAGATGGCCGGCGGCAGCGTGCGTGAGATCGACGTCACCCATCGGCCGCGCGTGCACGGCTCGAGCAAGTACGGCGTCGGCAACCGGCTGTGGCGCGGCGTGGTCGACCTGCTCGGGGTTCGCTGGATGAGGCGGCGCTGGGTCGATCCTTTGGCCGCAATCGAGGAAAGCACCGCATGCCCATCGACAGGCTCTGGCTCGCAGTCGGCTTCGTCGGACAAGCCATCTTCTCCGCTCGCTTCATCGTCCAGTGGATCGTCTCCGAGCGCCGCAAGCGGAGCGTGATCCCGGTCTCGTTCTGGTTCCTGAGCATCGCGGGGTCGCTGGTGCTGCTCACCTATGCGGTGCACCGGCGCGATCCGGTGTTCGTGCTGGGACAGGTCGGCGGCATGCTGGTCTACAGCCGCAATCTGTGGATGATCCTGCGCGGACAGAAGGCTTGACTGCGGCCGAGCCCGACCCACGCGGCGCGCGCCGGCGCGACCTGGCGGTGCTCGCGCTCGTCTCCGCGCTGCTCTTCCTGCCCGGGCTCGGCCGGCGCGATCTCTGGAACCCCGACGAACCGCGCTACGGCGAGGTGGCGCGCGAGATGGTCGAGAGCGGCGAGTACGTGGTGCCGCACTTCAACGGTCGGCTCTACACGCAGAAGCCTCCGCTCATGTTCTGGGCGATGGCGCTCGCTGGCTTCGTGCTCGGCGACCTCGACGAGACTGCGGTCCGGCTGCCGTCGGCACTGGCGGCGATCGGTTGCGTCCTGCTGGTCTACGGCCTGGGCCACCGGCTGTTCGATCGACGCTCCGCCTGGCTCGCAGCGATCGTGTTCGCCACCTGCTCGAAGGTGTTGTGGCAGGCGCGCTTCGGGCAGATCGACATGCTCCTCACCTTCCTCGTCCTCTGCGGCGTTTGCTGTTGGATGAAGGGCCGCCTCGAAGCCCGTCACGGCTGGTCCTACGCGTTCTTCGCGTTCGCCGCGCTGGCGACGATCGCCAAGGGCCCGGTGGGTCTGTTGCCACCGCTCCTTGCGATCCTCGCCTTCCTCGCCCTCACGCGGGATGGTCGAGGCTTCCGCGATCTGCGACTGGCGCAAGGCCTGTTGCTGTGGTGGGGCGTGTTGGTGCTCTGGCTCGCCCCCGCGATCGCGCTCGGCGGCGATCCCTACTCGCAGGACATCCTGCTACGTCAGAACGTCACGCGCTACGTCAACCCGTGGGGTCACTACCAGCCGCCCTGGTACTTCGCGCAGGTGCTGCCGGTCGACTTCCTGCCCTGGTCGTTGTTCGTGCCGGCCGCCATCGTCGGCGGTCGCGCGCTCGATCGCGAGCGACGGCGTCATCTGCTGTTCCTCGGCTGCTGGGTGGTGGTGACCGTGCTCTTCTTCAGCGTGTCGCCGGGAAAGCGGACGGTGTACGTCCTCACCTGCTACCCGGCGCTCGCGCTCTTCACCGGAGCCGGACTAGCCGCGCTGTCACAGCGCGCGCCCGCCGAACGATCGAGAGTCGGGTGGCTGGCCTGGCCCGCCGCCGGTTTCGCTCTTCTGCTCTGGGCTGTCGCCGTCGCGGCGCCGCACGCGGCGCGCTGGGTCGAGGTTCCGTCCTTTGCCACGCCGCTTCTCAAGCCGACCGCGATCGGCATCGGTGCGTTGGCGGCGGCGGCGACGGTCGCCTGCGTGTTCGCCTGGCGCCGCCGTGTCGTGCCCATGGTGGCGGCGCTCGCTCTCGGTCTCGCGCTGACGACGGTTCCGCTGTTCGTCTGGCTGTTGCCGAAGCTCGATCCCGAGCTGTCGCTGCGCGCGCTCGCCGGCACCATCGCGACCGAGCTCCCCAGCGGGTACACGCTGGCGTCGTATCACGAGATGG
>DATAFT010000025.1:0-13151 GCA_036257295.1 Thermoanaerobaculia bacterium | reverse complement strand
ATCTCGTTCGCCAACCATCCCGACGTGCCCAACCCGATGACCAACGGCCGGGCAGACGAGATCCTGAAAGCGGCGTCGTTGCACCTCGGCCGTGCCGATTTCTCGACCGACGTGGCGTGCTGCGCGGCGATGCAGCGATTGGGAAACGCCGCGAGCTTCGGCTCGCCAGGCGATGGACTCGACGTGATCGACGACGACGCCGAATTCATGGCGGTGATCAACAACCCCCAGGGACGGGTCAAGATCGTGCGTCTCATCAACCACTGCGCGGGCACGGCCCCCGGCTCGAACATGCTCGGCTGCTCCTGGGTCGCCGGCAAGGGTATGGTGTTGGTGCGCTCCGGCGGCGTCGAGGACGAAGGGGCCCTGTGGGCTCACGAGTTCGGCCACAACGCCGGGCTGGTGCACAACCCCGACAGCGCCTACGTCATGCATGCCTGCCAGTGCGGTGGAAATCGGGGGCTCACGCAGGCCGAGTGCGGGAAGTTCTGGACGCCCGTCTCCGGCGCGCAGATCGCGATGATCAACATCGGCGAGTGCAACGACTTCGACACCGACGAGGTGCACGACCTGATCGACAACTGTTGGTCTATCGGCAACAACGACCAGAACGACGCCGACGCCGACGGTGTCGGAGACGCCTGCGAAGGCCTGCCGGTGGGGACTGCCACCCCGACCAGGACGCGTACCCCAACCCGTACTCCGACCCCAACGTCGACACCGACGCCGCTCGTCACCTCCACCCCGACCTACACGCCGACATGGACCCCGACACCGTCGGCCACCGCGAAGCGCACCAACACTCCGACCAGCACGCCGACTTCGACGTGGACGCAGACGGCCACGCCGTCGAACACTCCGACGGCAACCAACACGCCGACTCAAACGCCGACTCGAACCTCGACGCCGTCCGCGACCCACACCGCGACCGCGACGTCCACCGTGACGCTGACCGCGACGCCGACCGCGACCGACACCGCGACGCCGTCGGCCACCGCGACGCTCACCAGCACGTCCACCATCACGCCGACTCCCAGCCAAACGCCGACGACGACTCAGACCCCGACGCCGACGCTCACCGCTACCCACAGCTCCACGCCGACGGCAACTGCGACCGGGACGCGCACGCCGACGCCGACCGACACGCCGACCCCCACGGCGACCCACGCCGTCCAATCGCCGGTCGCGGACCTCGACGGCGATGGCGACTTCGAGTCGCTGACCGACGCCCTGCTGGTGATGCGCTGGAGCTTCGGATTCACCGGCACTGCGCTCATCGCGGGCGCGGTCAGTGCTGGCTGCACGTATTGCACCGCGGAGGAGGTGGCAGGCCACGTCGCGTCGCTGGGAAGCCTGCTCGACATCGACCAGAACGGCGAGGTCGTGCCTCTCTCGGACACCTTGCTGCTGATGCGGTGGGCCTTCGGCTTCCGCGGCCAGTCGTTGGTCGCCGGCGCAGTCGACGAGGTGAGCTGCAAGCGGTGCTCCATCGGAGAGATCGAGGCCTATCTCGACGGCCTCGACGGCGGATGAGCACTAGCGCCGGAGCGCGGGCGCTGGCGGTCGCGCTCGCGGCAGGCGGCCGCCGCTTTTCATCGTTTGGTCGGATCGTCGCCGCCGGCGTGACGGCGTTGGCACTGGCGCAGCCGATCGTCGCCCAGCTTTCCGATCTCGAGTCGGTTCGCGCCGAATCTCTCCACGTCTACTACCACGGCATCACGAGCGAGCTCGCGCACGAGCGCATCGGCGCTGCCGGCGTGCCCGCGCTGCTGCGACTCCTCGCCGACCCCGCGTTTCCACGCCGCGACAACGTGGTGGCCTTCCTCGGATTCCTCGGCGGGGGCGAGACGACCGACGGCCTGCTGCGGTTCCTGGCGGCGCCGCCGGCGCCGCTGACCGTCCCCGAGGAGGATCGCGCGCTGCTGCTCCTGCCCCAGTCCTTGGGCCACATCGCGAGTCGCGGCGAGCCGCGCGCGCTCGAGGCGCTGCTCCGGATGACGGCCGGAGGAGCGGGGGGATCTGCACTGGGGTCGGTGGCGGTGCGCGCCGCGCGGCCTGCCGCCATGCGCGACGATCTGCTCGAGCAGGCTCTCCTCGGGCTGCGCTACGCGCGGAATCCGCGAGCCACGGCCCGCCTGCGCGCAATCGAGAGCGGCGCGGTGCGGCCAGTCGCGCGTGGCGGGCAGCACCGTGACTTGCGCGCGGCTGCGCGCGCCGCGTTGGGGCTCGAAGCGCTCGACGGTTCGGCACCGTCGGCGCCCGGCGGCGACGGCCGCCGCATCGGCGGCGAGCCGTCACTCGACCGGGTGGACGATGGTGGGAACGGTTCGGGCGCCACCTCCGGCCTGGTCGCCCGTAACTTCGATGGCGCCCACACCAGCGTCCAGCAATCGCTCCTCACCTACGCCAACCATCCAGCGGTGACCAGTCCGATGACCGACACCCGTCTCGACGCCATCCTCGCCAACGTATCGGTCTACCTAGGGCGGGCAGATTTCGGCGAGGACGTCGGCTGCTGCGCCGGCCTCGCCCGTTCGGGCAACGCGCTCACCTTCGGCTCGATGAACGACGGGCTCGACACCATCGACAACAACAACGAGCTGGTCGCGGTTCTGAACCACCAAGTCGACGCGCGCGTCAAGGTGGTGCGCATCATCAACTTCTGCGGCGGGCCGGGCACCAACATCATCGGTTGCGCCTGGATCGGCGGCGAGGGCATGTCGCTGGTCCGCTTCGGCAACGAGTACTACGAGGGCCAGCTCTGGGCGCACGAGTACGGTCACAACGTCGGGCTCGGTCACATCGCGGACAGTCGCTACGTCATGTACTTCTGCCTCTGCGGCACCAACTACGGGCTGACGCAGACGGAGTGCAACCGCTACCACACGCCGATGGCCGGGGCCGACGCGGCGCAGGTCGACCTCGGCGCCTGCACCGACGTCGATTGGGACTCGGTGCAGGATCAGATCGACAACTGTCCGGGGGCTCCCAACATCCCGCAGACCGACGCCGACGGCGACGGCATCGGCGATGTCTGCCAGGACGGGTGTGGCAACGACATCCTCGACGCCGGCGAAGAGTGCGACGTGAGCCAACTGGGCGGCGGGACCTGCATCGGCGAGGGCTATCCCGGCGGCACGCTACGGTGCCGCCTCGACTGTGCGTTCGACGAGTCGGACTGCATCGGCGGACCGACCAAGACGTCGACGCCGACGTCGACCAGTACGTCGACGCCGACCAGGACTCCGACCCCGTCGAGGACTCCGACACCGTCGAGAACGCCGACGGCGAGCGCCACCGCCACGGCGACTCCCACTGCGACCCCGACGGCGAGCCGGACGCCGACGCCGTCGCGCACCTTCACGCCGTCGGCGACGTCGACCCCGACCCCGAGCGACACCCCGACGCCGAGCAACACGTCCACGGCAACCGCTACCGCCACGGCGACGCCGACGTGGACACCGACTCCGACTCACACGTCGAGCCCGACGCTGACTCCGACGTGGACCGCGACCCCGACGGCCACCTCGACCTCTACCGCGACACCGACCGCCACGACGACCCCGACCGCGATCGCCCCGGCCCCGGTCCTCGACCTCGACGGCGACGGCGACGCCGAGGCGCTCACCGACGGCCTGTTGGTGGTGCGCTGGCGGTTCGGCTTCACCGGCGCTCCACTGGTGGAGAACGCGGTATCGGCCGGCTGCACTCGATGCACAGCGACCGAGATCGAGGCTCAGCTCGCCACCATCGGCGATCAGCTCGACATCGACGGCGACGGGCAGACCGAGGCGCTGACGGACGGCGTGCTGGTGCTGCGCTGGCTGTTCGGCTTCCGCGGCCTGCAGCTCGTCTCGTCCGCAGTCGACCAGCTCGAGTGCACGCGGTGCACCGCCTCGGAAATCGAGACCTACCTCGCCGGCTTGTCGTGAGGCGCCAAGCGCCGCCATCGACCAGCCTCGAGCTGCCGCGGCCTTGCTACGATCCGCGGCCGTGCGGCGCCGTGCTCGATCGCGCGTTCTCTCGACGGTGACTTCGGTCGCCGCGCTGCTGCTGGCTCCTGAGGTTGCCTCAGCCGCTGAGAAGGCCGGTGTGGCGGTGCTGCCGCTGGTCTCGTCGGCGCCGGTCTTCATCGCTCAGAGTCGGGGCTTCTTCGCCGCCGAGGGCCTCGAGATAGAGCTGCGCTTCTTCCAGGCGGCGCAGCCGGTGGCGCTGGCGGTGGCGTCGGGAGACGTCGAGTTCGGCGTGACCGGGCTCACCGCGGGGTTCTACAACCTCGCTGGCCGCGGCGCGCTCGAGATCATCGCCGGCCAGGCGCGCGTCGAGCCCGGCGACGAGTTCATCGCGTACGTGGCCCGAGCCAAGGCGTGGCAGGCGGGCTTGCGGAGCCTCGACGCGCTGCCCGGGCACGCCGTGGGGATCACGCAGACCGGCTCGACCTTTCACTACATGGTGGGACGGCTCGCCGACAAACGCGGATTCGCTCTGGAGAAGGTACGGCTGGTCACGCTCGAGACCTTGCCCAACGTGATCGCGGCTCTGCGCGGCGGGCGCATCGACGCGGCTCTCCTACCCGGGCATCTCGCGCGTCCGTTGATCGAGGAAGGCATCGCGAAGCTCCTCGGCTGGGCCGGCGACGAGACGCCGTGGCAGCTCGGCGCCGTGTTCGCCACGCCGCGCACGATCGAACGGCGCGGGCCGACGGTCGATCGATTCCTGCGCGCCTATCGCCGGGGCGCCGCCGTCTACGACGACGTACTGCGTCCGGTGCGGGCAGGATCCACGCCAGGTGCCGGCGTCGGCGAAGCCGCGCGCGCTCTCGCCGAGGAGCTGCGTCGCTTCATCCCTTCGTCGTCGGTCGAGGAGATCCTCGCCAGCGCGCCGATGATCGATCGTGACGGCCGCCTCGAGCTGGCGGACGTGCGCGAGCAGGTCGCCTGGTTCAAGCGCCACGGCATGGTGGATCGATCGGTCGAGGTGGACGACTTCCTGGCGCCGCAGGCGCGCGACCTCGGCCAGCGTTGACCTCGACCCCCACGGAAGGGCTAGCTCTGCGAATGGTGTTTACCATTCGCTCCGCTAGTGTCCTGTATCAGAAATAAGTGAAACAATTAATGCGCTCCGGCTGTCCTACTATCAGGAGGACAGCCCATGCCTGCTGGTCGACCGAAGGTTCCCTTGACCCTCAGTTCTGAAGAGCGCGTTGTGCTGAGCGCGATGGCTCATCGCTCGCGCAGCGCACCTGCTCTTGCTCGTCGCGCGCGGATCGTACTCGCCTGCGCAGACGGCCGCAGCAACACGGCTGTGGCCAAGTTCCTGCGCCTGACGCCCCTGACCGTCGGCAAGTGGCGCGCGCGCTTCCTGCGCGATCGACTGGAGGGTCTTTACGACGAGCCGCGGCCCGGAGCACCGCGCACGATCACGGATGACGAGATCGAGAAGGTGGTGGTCCAAACTCTGGAGAGCAAGCCTCGAGGGGCGACTCACTGGAGTACCCGTTCGATGGCGAAGCAGACCGGATTGAGCCATGCCACGATCAGCCGCATCTGGCGAGCCTTCCGCCTGCAACCCCATCGCACCGAGACCTACAAACTGTCGCCCGACCCGCTCCTGATCGAGAAGGTACGAGACATCGTCGGTTTGTACGTCAATCCTCCCGAGCACGCAGTGGTGCTGTGCGTCGATGAGAAGTCTCAGATCCAAGCGCTCGACCGCACCCAGCCCTTGCTGCCCATGCGACCGGGCCAAGTCGAGCGTCGAACACACGACTACCGACGACACGGAACGACGTCGCTGTTTGCCGCCCTGGACGTGAAGACGGGTGCCGTCGTTGCCCAAACCCATCGGCGTCATCGCTCCATCGAGTTCCGCAAATTCCTAGACCAAATCGACGCCGCTGTACCCGAAGATTTGGAAATCCACCTCGTGCTCGACAACTACGGCACGCACAAGACTCCGTTGATCGAGCGGTGGCTCGCCAAGCGGCCGCGCGTCCATGTGCACTTCACGCCCACCTACGGCTCTTGGCTCAACTTGGTGGAACGCTTCTTCGCCGAGCTCACCACAAAACAGATTCGTCGCGGCACTCATCGCAGCGTCGCCGCCCTCGAAACCGCCATCCGAGAGTTCATTGACCTGCACAATGAGGATCCCAAGCCTTTCGTTTGGACCAAATCGGCCGATGAAATCCTCGCCAGCATCGCCCGTTTCGCCAAAAGGACGCTCAATGACCAGTGCTCGCCAATTAAACAGCGAATCATTGTTACAGGTCACTAGCAATACTTTGGCGCCGAGGACGGCGCAGCGCCCGCGGGCTGCTAGCCTTCGCCGGTGCAGATCGAAGCTCGCGGCCTGACGCACCACTACGGTGGGCTGGCGGTGCTCGACGGCCTGAGCTTCACCGTGGGCGACGGCCGAGTGCTCGCCGTGATCGGCCCCTCCGGCTGCGGTAAGTCCACGCTGCTGCGCATCCTGGGCGGGCTCCTCGCGCCCACCGCCGGCGAGGTGATCACGCGAGGCGAGCCGCCGGCCGGGTGCCTCAACCCGATCACCTATGTATTCCAGGACTTCGCGCTCCTGCCCTGGCGGACGGTGGCGGGCAACGTCGAGCTGCCGCTCGAAGCGAATGGTCTGGCCCATCCCCGGCTGGGGTGGGGGGGGCTGGCCCATCCCCGGTTGGGGTGGGGGGGGCTGGCCCATCCCCGGTTGGGGTGGGGGGGGCTGGATATCGCCACGCGCCGTGACCGCGTCCGCGACGCCCTCGCCCGCTGCGGCCTCGAAGAGTTCACGGCCGCGTTTCCGCGGCAGCTCTCGGGCGGCATGCAGCAACGCGTCGGTATCGCGCGGGCGCTGGTGGTCCGGCCCGCGATCCTGCTGATGGACGAGCCGCTGTCCGCGCTCGACTCGCAGACGCGCGACCTGCTCAAGGAGGATCTGCTGCGCCTGTGGCGCGAGACGAGCGCAACCACGGTCTACGTCACGCACAACCTCTCGGAGGCGGCCGAGCTCGCGGACGAGATCCTGGTGCTGTCGCGACGGCCAGGCCGCGAGAGCGCGCGCATTCCCATCGACCTGCCGCGCGAGGCGAGGCGCCGCGGCGAACCGCTGGTGGTCGAAGTGGAGGACCGGCTGTGGTCGCTGCTGCGGTCGGAGGCGACGCTCGCGGCGCGCGAGGTGACGGCGTGAGCGCGGCCGATCGACCGGTGGCGTTGCGCGGCAAAGGGTTCGAGCCTCGCCTGCGCCCGGCGCTCGCGTGGGTCGCCCTGGCCGCGACGCTGGTGCTCTGGCAGATCGGGAGCGTGGCCGGCGTGATCAGCGATCTCACTTTGCCGAGCCCCCTGCGGATCGCCGCGGCGATCGGCGACCTGGCGTCGAGCGGCGAGCTGTGGGGCCACCTCGCGGCGTCGGCTGGACGCATCGTCGGCGGCTTCCTGCTCGGTTTCTCGACCGGGCTGGTCGCGGGCCTCGCCATCGGCATCTTCACGCTGTCGCGCTCGATCGGCCTGCCGGTGGTCTCGGCGCTCTTCCCGATTCCCAAGATCGCGCTGCTGCCGTTGTTCATTCTCTGGTTCGGCATCGGCGAGTGGTCGAAGATCGCGACCATCGCGTTCGGGGTGTTCTTCCCGACCGTGGTGGCGACCTACGCCGCCGTCGACTCGGTGCCGCGAAACCTGGTGCGCATGGGGCAGAGCTTCGGGCTCGAGCCGGCGGCGATCACTACCAAGATCCTGCTGCCGGGCGCGCTTCCCGGCGTTCTCTCCGGGGCGCGGATCGCGACCTCGATCGCGCTCATCCTGGTGGTGGCCGCCGAGATGATCGGCGCCGAGCGAGGGATCGGCGCGCTCATCCTCACCTCGGGCCACCTGATGATGACCGATCGCCTGCTGGCGGGAGTGGTGATCCTCTCCGGGCTCGGCTTGCTGGCGGCGTGGGCCCTGGGCGCGCTCGAACGACGGCTCCTGCGATGGCGTTGAAGGTCGACACTATGGTGACGATCGCAACCGATGTGTAGAGTCTCCGCGCGTTCATGCTGCTAGCGATCAAGAACCTCACTCGACGTTCCATCCGCACCGCGCTGTCGATCCTCGGAGTCGCGGTGGGCGTCGGCTCGATCGTCGCCTTCACCGCGATGGGCGAGGGCTTCAAGGCATCGATCGACCGCTACGGGCGCGACTCGGGCGCCGACCTGGTGCTGGTCGAGGACCGGGCCGGCGATCCGGCGTTCGGGCGCATCCTGGGCCCCGAGCTCGAGACCATGCGCGCGCTGCCGGGCGTGCGCGCGGTCGAGGCCTCGCTGGTGATGCCGGCGTCGCTGCCCAACCGCGCGGCGCCGTTCCTGGTGCTCGGGCGCGATCTCGGCGGCGAGCTGCTCGCCGGCTACAAGAGTCCCGCGCTGCGGGGCCGGCTGCTCGATGGTCCCGAGCAGGTGATGCTGGGAGAGATCTCCGCCGAAGAGCTCGGCAAAGAGGTCGGCGACCGGCTCGATCTCTTCGGCCGCGAGCTCGAGGTGGTAGGCATCTACCGCACCGGCGTGCGCTGGGAGAACGGGGGCGCCGTGGTCGATGCCCGGATGCTGCGCCAGCAGCTCACCATGCCGGAAGACTCGGGCATGGTCGCGTTCGTCTACCTCGCCTCGGACGACGCGCTGCCCGCGGTGACGTTCCAGCTCCAGGCCGCGTTCCCGCGCCTGCGCGTCCTGCCCACGGCGTTCCTGGCCTCGGGATTCGAGCAGCTCGCGTACATCGACGCGTTCATCTGGGTCATCTCGCTCGCGGCCCTGATCGTGGGAGCTATCGGTGTCCTCAACACCATGCTGATGAGCGTCTCCGAGCGGGTGCGCGAGATCGGCACGTTGCGCGCCTTCGGTTGGCCGCGCGCGATGGTGATGCGGCTCATCCTGGGCGAAGGGCTGGTGACCAGCCTGCTCGGCGGGGTCGGCGGATCGTTGCTCGGCGTGGTGGGCGCCGAGCTGCTGATGCAGATGGTGCCACAGGGGATCCTCGAGCCGCTTTACGGCCCTCGCATCTTCGCGCGCGCGATGATCGTCGCCGTGCTGCTCGGTCTGCTCGGCGCGCTCTACCCGGCATGGCGCGCCAGTCGTCTCGCTCCGGCCGAGGCGCTGCGCTATGAATGACCACGGCGGCGGATCGTTGGCCATCCAGGCGCGCGACCTGGTGCGCTCGTTCGAGGACGGCCGCGTGCGCGCGCTCGACGGCGTCAGCTTCGAAGTCGAGCGCGGCGAGACGCTGGCGGTGATGGGCCCGTCGGGCTCGGGCAAGACCACGCTGCTCAACCTGCTCGGCGCGCTCGATCGACCCAGTGCCGGGCGGCTGGCGATCGCCGGCACCGAGATCGCCCCCGGCGGTGACCTCGATCGGCTGCGGGCGCGCGAGATCGGATTCATCTTCCAGCTCCACAACCTGATCCCCACGCTGTCGGCGCTCGAGAACGTGGAGCTCCCGATGATGGGGCTGCGAGTCCGGCGCGCCGAGCGACGACGGCGCGCCGCCGAGCTGCTCGATCGCGTCGGTCTCTCGCAGCGCGCCGACTTCTCGGTCAAGAAGCTCTCGGGCGGCGAGCGCCAGCGGGTGGCGGTGGCGCGCTCGCTCGCCAATCGACCGCAGATCCTGCTCGGCGACGAGCCCACCGGAAGCCTCGACAGCAAGACCGGCGGCGAGGTGATCGATCTCCTGCTCGAGCTGCGCCGGGAGCACGGGTTGACCATCGTGCTGGTGACGCACGACTCGGCGGTGGCGGCGCGCATGGACCGCATCATCGAGCTGCGCGACGGTCGCGTGACGGGAGATCGGAGCACGCGGCCCGGGCTACCTCACGACGGGCCCAGGTGATGGAGCCCCCGGCGTTTCTGGAGGAGCTCGTCGTCCTCGTCGGCGCCGCGGCCCTGATCGCCTACCTCAGCCAGAAACTGCGCATCGCTCCCGTCGCCGGCTTCCTGGTGACGGGTCTCGCGATCGGCCCCAACGCGCTGGGACTGGTGCGCTCGACCGAGTTGATCGATTCGGCGGCCGAGCTCGGCGTGCTCCTCCTCCTCTTCACCATCGGCATCGAGTTCTCGCTCGAGAGCCTGGCGCGCATCCGCCGGACGATCCTCCTCGGCGGTGGGCTCCAGGTGGTGCTCACCGTCGCCCTGGTGGCAGCGGTGCTGCGCGCGCTCGGGGTCGGCTGGGGGAGCGCGGTCTTCACCGGGTTCCTGGTGGCGTTGTCGTCGACAGCGATCGTGCTCAAGCTGCTCTCCGATCGCGGCGAGATGAAGACGCCGCAGGGTGAGACCGCGCTCGCGATCCTGGTGTTCCAGGACCTCGCGGTGCTGGCGATGATGCTGCTGGTTCCCGCGCTGGCCGGCCAGGGCGGTCCGTCCGAGATCCTGTTCGCGCTGGCGAAAGCGGTGGTCTTCATCGTTCTGGTGCTGGTGATCGCGCGCCGGGTGATGCCGCGCCTGCTCGAGGCGGTGGCGCGCACCTGTTCGACCGAGGTCTTCCTGCTGACCGTGCTCGGCATCTGCATCGGCTCGGCCTACCTTTTCAGCCGCGTCGGCGTGAGTCTTTCGTTGGGAGCGTTCCTGGCCGGGCTGCTGGTGACCGAGAGCCCGTTCAGCGGGCATGCGCTGGGGGAGATCCTGCCGCTCAAGACCCTCTTCAGCGCCGCCTTCTTCGTTTCGGTGGGGCTGCTGGTCGACGTGCGTTTCGTGCTCGAGAACGCGCTGCTGATCGGCGCGGTGGTGGTGGCAGTGCTCGCGCTCAAGACCTTTGGCGCCGCCGTGGCGGTGGCGAGCCTCGGCAACGGGACGTCGTTCTCCCTGGGCGTGGCGCTCATGATCGCGCAGGTGGGGGAGTTCTCGTTCGTGCTGGAAGACGCCGGACGCGCCGTCGGTCTGCAGGCGGGAGGCCTGGCCGCCGGCGGACAGGTGTTCGTCGCCGTGACCGTGCTCCTGATGCTGATCTCGCCGGGCCTGTACTCGGCGGGGCGCACCTTCGCGGCTCGCGGCGGCGCCGGCACGGGCGCCAGCGGCACGATCGCGCCAGCGGCCGGCGCTGCGGCGCCGCGCGCGCCGCGACCGGCGGGCGCGATCGGCCGTCGTGGGCATGTGATCCTCGCCGGCTATGGACCGGTGGCGCGGCGCGTGGTGCCCGTCCTGCGCTCGGCGGGCGCCGACGTCGTGGTGGCGACGCTCTCGCCGGAAGGCGCCCGCGAAGCCGAGGCGCTCGGCCTCACCGTGCTGCGCGGCGACTACGGCAAGCGACACCTCCTCGATGAGGCGGACCTCGCGGGCGCGGCGGCGCTGGTGATCGCCGACGACGACCTCGATCGCGCGCGGGCCGTCGCCGGCGTCGCGCGGCAGCTCGAGCCCGACGCCCTGATCATCGCTCGCGGCCTCAACGCCGCCGAGGCCGAGGCGCTGCTCGCCGCCGGCGCGCACACCGCCCTCGCCGACGACGTCGAGTCGGCCGCTACCATTGCAGAGCGGGTGCTCGAGACGCTGATGGTCGACGCGGCGAGGAGCGATGCGCTGATCAGCGAGCTGCAGGGCTCGGCCTACCGGACCGCCGTGGGCGGAGCGCGCGCGATCGCGATCCGCGAGCGCTTCGAGCTGACGTCACAGGAGCGCCAGTCGAGGCGCTGCGGACACACCGGCCAGGCCGCGGTGGTGGCGCCGAAGAGTCCCGGCTGTGCCGAGTGCCTGTCGCTCGGCAGTGAATGGGTTCACCTGCGCATCTGCATGACCTGCGGCCACGTCGGCTGTTGCGACACGTCGCCTCACCGGCACGCGCGCGGTCACTGGAACGAGAGCGGGCATCCACTGATCAAATCGGCCGAACCCGGGGAGGACTGGGCATGGTGCTACATCGACGAGGCGGTGCTCTGACTCCGAGCGAGGAGCGCGAGCTGGCGTGGCCCGACCTGCCGCTCCAGAGCTGGGCCGACACCTGCATGACCCTGCACCGCTGGACACAGGTGGTCGGCAAGGTGAGGCTCGCGTGCACGCCGTGGATCAACCACTCGTGGCACGTCACGCTGTACGTCACGGCGCAGGGTCTGACCACCGGACCGATGGCGCTCGATCAGGTCGTGTTGCAGATCGATCTCGACTTCACCAACCACGAGCTGGTGGTGAGCTCGATGGACGGGCGGCGACGCGGGTTCGCGCTCGAGCCGCTGTCGGTGGCCGACTTCTACGACGAGCTGATGGAGGCGCTCGACGCGCTCGGTTTCGGGGTGGCGATCGTCACGCAACCCAACGAAGTGGCGGACATCACCCCGCTCGATAGCGATCACGACCACGCCGCCTACGACGCCGACGCCGCGAACAAGTTCTGGCGCATGTTGGCGTCGTCGGATCGGGTGCTGCGACGGTTCCGCTCGCGCTTCCTCGGCAAGTCGAGCCCGGTCCACTTCTTCTGGGGGAGCTTCGATCTCGCGGTGACTCGGTTCTCGGGCCGTCTCGCGCCGGTTCACCCCGGCGGCGTGCCCAACCTGCCCGATCCGGTGACGCGCGAGGCCTACAGTCACGAGGTCTCGAGCGCGGGCTTCTGGCCCGGTACGGTGGGCGGTCCGGTGGACTATCCCGCGTTCTACTCCTACGCCTATCCGACGCCCGCCGGCTTCGCACAGGCGCCGGTCGACCCTGCCTCCGCGTTCTTTCACGACGGCCTCGGCGAGTTCGTCCTGCCCTACGACGCGGTGCGCTCGGCGCCGTCGCCCGACGAGATGCTGCTCGAGTTCCTGCAGAGCACCTACGAGGCCGCGGCGAGCCTCGGCCGCTGGGATCGCGCGGCGCTCGAACGGGCCGAAGGTCCGCCAAGCGGGATCGCCCGCCTGTCGACGCCGCTGCGCAACGACCTGGAAACGTGAAGCCGGATGCGCCCTCCGCGGCGCCAAAGAGGTTGCGAGCGGAGGACGTGGTACGCACCACGTCCGGAGCCGCGCCGTCCGCGGCGCCAAAGAGGTTGCGAGCGGAGGACGTGGTACGCACCACGTCCCGAGCGAGCGGGTTCTCGCTGATCGAGGCGCTGATCGCGCTGATGCTGGTCGGCATCGCCCTGCTGCTCGACCTCGGACTGCAGGCGCAGTCGCGTGAGATCGAGGACCGCCTGGCGGTCGAGGCCGAGCTCCTGCGCCGCGCCGAGGCGGCG
>DATAFT010000007.1:0-5289 GCA_036257295.1 Thermoanaerobaculia bacterium | reverse complement strand
CTCTTCAACGGCGTGCAACCGGGCTGGCCACGGGTCGCCGCGATCTGCACGTACGTTCACGACCACCTTCAGGTCGACTACATGAAGGCTCGGCCCAGCCGTAGCACGCTCGAGGCGTGGCGCGAGGGCCTCAGCCTCCTCAACGAGTTCACGGTCTAGGCGGACGAGATCCCACGGGCGCAGAGCAGACCGTGACGCGCGGACCCGGCGAATCAGCGCCGGACCGCAACCACCTCCAGATACTCGGAATCGACTTCGGTGACCGAACCGCTCGCCTTCTGTCCACCCGACCAGTGCGCGGCGAGATCGGCGGCGAACGCCGCGCGGCGATCCTCGTCGAGCGCCTCGAACGCCTTCACCGTTGGTCCGTAGGTACCGCGGAAGAGCTCTGCGGTTCCCGCCGGGGTGTGTGGATAGCGGAACCGACACATCCGCGGCGTGAGGGTCAACTGCCAGGTCCGTTCGTCGAACCGCTCGCGCAGCGTCTTCTCGTCGGCCCACAGGAGGGGGCTCACGGCCTCCGGGGGCGGCGGCACGTAGCCGGTTTGGATCTTGAACAACTGGCCGATGAAGCCGGCGCGCGTCCAGTTGGCGAGCGCCACCTGGCCACCCGGGCGCGTGACCCGTGCGAGCTCGGCCACGACGCGGTCAGGCCGCGCCGCGAACATGACCCCGAACATCGACAGCACCACGTCGAACTGGGCGTCGGTGTAGGGCAGCTCCTCGACGCTTCCCTCGTCGAGCTTGATCAGCAGCTTCTCCCGATCCGCCCACTGCGACGCGGCGGTGAGGAGCGACGGGATCAGGTCGAGGCCGGTCACCTTGGCGCCGGTGCGGGCGGCCGGGATCGTCAGGTTCCCGGTGCCACAGGCGGCGTCGAGCACGCGCTGGCCCGGCCTCAGCTCGCGGCGATCGACGAAGGCCTGCGCCTCGTGGCGGAACCCAGCCGAGATGCGGTCGTAGTCGCCCGCGGCCCATACCCGACGGCTGCGCTCGGTCATGGTGTCGCTACGATTCGTCGCGGCGGTTGTCATGCGGTCTCCTCTCTGCTGATGAAACGGCGCCTGGCGCCTGGTCTTGCCTCCCACCCATCCCGAGGGCAGGATTGCCTGCGATCAGCCTGCTGACCACTCCTTAGGAGGGGGGACGCGATGGTTACGGACCAGACCCATCCCTGAGAGCCAGATGCGCCGGATCGCCGTCATCGGCTGCAGCGGCGCCGGGAAGTCGCGCCTAGCGCGCGAGCTGGCGCGCCGCCTGAAGTTGCCGATCATCCACCTCGACGCTCACTACTGGCGACCGGGTTGGGTGGAGAGCCCCATGGACGAGTGGGTCGCGCGGCAGGAAGCTCTGTTCGCGGGAGATGGCTGGGTGGCCGATGGGAACTACCACTCGACGCTGCGCTATCGGACCACCCGGGCGGACACCGTGATCTTCCTCGACTTCTGCACCGCCTCCTGCCTGCGCGGCGTGTTCGGGCGCCTGTTGCGCCAGCACGGCCAGGTGAGGAGCGACATGCCCGCGGGCTGCCCCGAGCGGTTCGACCTGGAGTTCACGCGTTGGGTGTGGAACTTCAGGCGCGTCGCACGGCCGCGCACGCTCGAGGTTCTCCGCGAGTTCGAGGAGAGTGGAGGGCGCCTCGTCACGCTGTTCGACCGTCGCCATGTCGCCGCCTTCCTCCGCGATCTGGCCTCTAGGCCACCGATGCGGTCCGCCGGATCGGATCGCCCAATGTGATAGCTAGCAGGGCGCTGACTCACTGCCATTCTCAGCGCCCTGCTAGCCGCATGCCGCTCTACTTCGCCTACGGCTCGAACCTCTCCAGCGCGCGCCTGCGACAGGCCGATCGCGCGCCGTCGGCTCGCCTGGTCGGCACCGCGTCGCTCTCGAAGCACGTCCTCGCCTGGCACAAGCGCGGGGCGGATGGGTCGGGCAAGTGCACGATCCGCGTGACGGACAATCGCTCCGATGGTGTGTGGGGGGTGCTCTGGGAGATCGAGACGGACGACGTCGCGCGTCTCGACGCGGTCGAGGGTCCCGGCTACGAACGCGTCGCGGTCGTGGTCACGACGGCGAACAAGAAGGTGACCGCGTTCACCTACCTGGCACGCGAGAGCCATATCGATGCGACGCTTCGCCCGGACACCGCGTATCACGCGCTGGTGGTGGCGGGCGCTCGCGAGCATGGCCTGCCGGCGGCTTGGATTCGAGCGCTGGAAGCGGCTACCGAGTCTGGATCGAGCGGCCCGACACCACCGCCCGCACCGCCGCACCCGGACGTGAAACGCTGACCTCGAGCTTCGAGAGCTCGCTTTCGGATAGCGGTTTCTCGGTCGCGAACGCGAGCACGTACTGGCTGCGCAGCTCGTCGCCGATCCGCGCATAGGCGGCATCGAGCTCGGGCGCCGCCGACACGTAGAACACGCGGCCGCCGGTCTGCTTGGCGATGAGCTCGAGGTCGTCCTTCTTCATGGCCGGAGTGAGCCAGTCCAGGCCGGCCAGCGACACCAGGTAGACCGGCACGCCGGCCGCGCGCGCCTGCAGCCCGGCCTGGCGGGCGCTGAAGCGGCTCTTGTAGTCGTCGCCGTCGGTGAGCAGGACGATGGCGCGTCGATCCTCGCCCTCCTCGAAGTGCAGGATGGCGAAGACGATCGAGTCGAACAGCGCGGTGTTGCCGTCGGCGCGGAGCGTCCCCATCGCCTTGACCAGCTCCATCATGTTCTTGGTCATCGGATGGGCGAGCCGCGGCTTGGTGTCGAAGTCGACCAGGAACGAGCGGTCGGTGGGCCGCACCAGATCGGCAATGAACCGGATCGCCGCGTTGCGGGTGTCGTCCATCAGCACCTCCATGCTCTGCGAGGTGTCGATGACCAGACCGACGTCGAGCGGAAGGTCCTCGGCGACTCCGAAGCGATCGAGCTCGATCGGCTTGCCCGCCAGCCGCACCGAGACCTCTTCGCGCTTCAGATCGTGCAGCGGCGCGCCTTCCTGGTCGAGTACGACGGTGAAGATCTCGACCAGGTTGACCTCGACGCGCTCGACCGAGCCGGTCGCGCCGACCAGCCGCACGTCTTCGAGCATCTGACCGTCGTCGAGGTGGGCGACTACGCGAACGTAGTCGCCGCCGCTGCTCTGCCGCGGTCCCAGCAACGCCTCCCAGGGCGGGCCGTTGAGCGTCGCCGCCAGCGTCTCGTTCCAGTAGACCTCGACGCGCACGATCCGCTGGCGCGGCGGCGCCGTCACGTCGGCTACCACCTCGATCGGGCCGGTGGAAGTCGCGTTGACCGGACCGCGCGCGAGCGTGCCGTCGCCCTGGGCTCCCTCCACTACACCCTTCAACTCGACGATGTGGACCCCGAACGCCGCGCGGGGCCGATTGACGGTGACCGCGTCGCGACCCAGCTCGCGGCCGGCGCGGTCGTAGGCCACCGCCTTGACCTCGTGCTGCCGGAGCTCGCGGCCGAGATCGATCCGCCCCGCGAACGGATCGTCGCGGTCTTCGTCCACCTGCTGGCCGTCGAGCAGGAACACGACACGATCGATGAACGCGTTGAGAGCCATCGCGCGGAAGGTCTGGACGCCCACCAGCTCGTGCACACGCGGCGGCACCAGCCGCACCAGTGGCGGCGGCGCGGCCTTGGCGGCCGCGACCGTCGCCGGACTGGACTTGGGCCGCAGATCGGCGACCTCGGTCGCCACCCGATCGCTCGACGAGACCTCGATCTCCTCGCCGTCGATCTCGGCGAGCGCCGCGCCCCACTCCCCGGTGGTGACGTCCTCGACCAGGACGGCGACTCCATCGAGATCCTCGGGGACTTCGAGCCGCGCCTGCAGCAGCCAGGCGCCGGCGCCGTCGAGGGACGCGCCCGTGCCCCCGTAGTGCACCACGATCGGCTCTTCCTCGAGGCGCGCGAGGACGAAGCTCGCGCGAATCCGCGACGACGTGCCGCTGAAGCGGCGGGCGCGGCCGCCGCCGCCCGGAGGCGCCTCCGCCAGGACCTCGACCGCGAGCTCGGGTGCGCCCGCGGCGTCGGAGTCGAGGGCGGCCGACGCAGAGACGGCGAGCTCGCCGCCACCCTCCTCGGCGAGCAACGCCTCGATCCGGGCACGCAACACGAACTCCGGAGTCGAGGTCGCCAGCCAACGCGGAGCGCGCGCGGTCCAACCCGGCGGCGCTTCGACCGACATCGGCACGATGGCGGCGTCGCCTACGGGGGCGCCGATCCGCAGCAGATGCCGTGCGGAGAGACGCCCGATCGCAGCATCGACCTCGCCAGCGTCGAGCACCGCCTCGCCGCCGGTCTCCTCGGCCAGCGGCGAGATCGCGATGCCATCGCCGGCGGCGACGTAGAGCGGCATCGCCACCCAGCCCAGCGCAGCGATCGCGGTCGCGAGCGCGCCACGGCGCGCGGGGTCCTCCACGCCACCCGAGCCCGCGCTCGAGCCAGCGCCTGCGCTCTTGGCGGCGCCGGCCCCCCCTGCCCCAACCGGGGATGGGCCAGCCGACCGTTCGGCGTTGACGTCTCCGATCACCAGCAGCGCGCGAGCTCCCCTGCCCCACGAGCGCCGGCCGATCTGTTCGAGCAGCAGCGCCCGGCGCGACGCGACGAAACTGCCGCCGCGAGAGCTCGGCGGCTCGAACGTCGCTTCACTGAGCTCGGCGAACGCACTCTGCAGCTCGTCCAGATCGGTGGTGTCCTCGACCCACGGCTCGACCAAGGTGTCGGCGACCAGAACGGTCACGGGACCCAGCGCCGCGAGCCGCGCCTTCGCCGCCTCGAGAGCCGCCGCCGCCCGCTCCAGCTCGTCGTGCTTCGCCACCAGGCCATCGACGTAGACGAGGATCTGCCACTCGCCGGCTGCGATAGGCCGCGCCTCCTGCACCACGACTGCATTGCCGCCGAGCGACACGGTGAAGTCGCCGGCGCCCAGCGCCGGCGGCGCGCCGGCGGAGTCTCTGCCCGGACGCAAGTCGACCGTGATCTCGAACGCGCGACGCAGCGGCTCACTCTCCGACTTCTCGGCCGCGGCGAGCAACGGCACGCGCCACGAGTGCGAAAAGACCAGCGCCACCGTCGCCAGCGCGGCGATGGTGGCTCGCTTACCGGCTCGCGTCACAGCTTCTCGTATCCCGCCAACGTGCGCGCCGTGAGGCCCGGACGACCGACCCGCACTTCGATCGGGCGCCAGCTCGGAGCCGTCTCGCCGCCGCCTCCCTCATCGTTCTCCTCGCGAAGGGGGTCGGGGTAGTAGGTCAACAGATAGTGGGCGCGCAACTCGTCTCGAATC
>DATAFT010000667.1:0-4352 GCA_036257295.1 Thermoanaerobaculia bacterium | reverse complement strand
GGCGCCTACCTTTCTCTGTTCGCGCCCGGCATCCCGACGATCCTGTTCGGTCTGATGCTCTCCGGCAACTACCGCGTGCCGGCGGTCGATTGCAAGGTCTACGGCGTCTTCACCAACACGACGCCGGTCGACGCCTATCGCGGCGCCGGCCGCCCCGAAGCCACCTTCGTCGTCGAGCGGCTGGTGGACCTGGCGGCGCGCGAAGCGGGCATCGACTCGACCGAGCTGCGACGCAAGAACTTCGTGCGTCCCGACCAGTTCCCGTTCCAGACCCAGGTGGCGCTCCAGTACGACAGCGGCAACTACGCGCCCACTCTCGATCGCGCGCTGCAGATGATCGGAATCGAGAAGCTCCGCGCCGAGCAGAAGAAGCGTCGCGAGCAGGGCGGCAACCCGCTCGGCATCGGGTTCTCGACCTACATCGAGGCCTGCGGCCTAGCGCCGTCGGCGGTGGTCGGCAGCCTGGGCGCGCAGGCCGGCCAGTGGGAGAGCGCGGAGGTGCGCGTCAATCCCAGCGCCAGTGTGAGCGTCTACACCGGGTCGAGCGCGCACGGGCAGGGTCATGAGACCACGTTCGCGCAGGTGGTGGCGGACAAGCTGGGGATCGCCATCGAAGCGGTCGACGTCATCCATGGCGACACCGACCTGGTGCAGTTCGGCATGGGCACCTACGGCAGCCGGAGCGCAGCGGTCGGCGCCTCGGCGATCGTGAAGTCGGTGGAGAAGGTGATCGAGAAGGGACGCCGCATCGCGGCGCACCTGCTCGAAGCCGCCACCGAGGACGTGGTGTTCGGGGACGGCAAGTTCTCGGTCAAGGGCGCGCCCGACAAGAGCAAGGCGCTCGGCGAGGTGGCGCTCCAGGCCTATCTCGCGCACAACTATCCGACCGACCTCGAGCCGGGGCTGGTCGCGACCACCTTCTACGATCCGTCCAACTTCACCTATCCATTCGGTACCCACGTCGCGGTGGTCGAGATCGACCGCGAGACCGGAGTCGTCAAGCTGCTGCGCTACGTCGCGGTGGACGACGTCGGCAACGTCATCAACCCGATGATCGTCGACGGGCAGCTCCACGGCGGCATCGCCCAGGGAGTGGGGCAGGCGCTGTGGGAGGGCGCTGTCTACGACGACGGCGGGCAGCTCGTCACCGGCGAGCTGATGGACTACGCGCTGCCGCGGGCCCAGAACCTGGTCCACTTCGAGCTCGATCGGACGGTGACGCCGTGCCCGCACAACCCGCTCGGGGTCAAGGGTGTGGGCGAAGCCGGCGCGATCGCGTCGCCGGCTGCGGTGGTGAACGCTGCGGTCGATGCGCTGTCGCACCTCGGGATCAGACACATCGACATGCCGCTCACCTCGGAAAAGGTATGGCGCGCAATGGCGAGCTCCGCAAATGCTGTTTAGCATTCGCTCCGCTCGCTACAATTTCGGCGCCGAGAACGGCGCTGCTCGGAGGGCTTGAGATGTATCCGGCACGATTCGACTATCACCGCGCCTCGAGCGTCGCGCAGGCGCTCGACCTGCTCGGCTCGAAGCAGGACGCCAAGCTCCTCGCCGGCGGCCACAGCCTGCTGCCGATGATGAAGCTGCGACTGGCGCAGCCGGCCAACCTGATCGACATCGGCGGCATCAAAGAGCTCACCGGCATCGAGCGGTCGGGCTCGAGTGTGCGCATCGGCGCGCTCACCACCCACGCCGAGCTGGCTTCTTCCGACGTGCTCAAGAAAGCGTGTCCGATCGTCGCCGAGGCGGCGGCCAAGATCGGCGATCCCCAGGTGCGCAACCGCGGCACCATCGGCGGCAATCTGACGCACGCGGACCCCGGGTCGGACCTGCCGGCGGTGGTGAAGGCGCTCGACGCGACGCTGCATCTGCAGTCGAAGAAGGGGAAGCGCACGGTCAAGGCGAGCGAGTTCTTCGTCGACCTCCTCACCTCGGCGGTGGGCGAAGGCGAGATCCTCACCGCGATCGAAGTGCCGGTCCTCGACGGCGCGGGCGCGGCCTACCTCAAGTTCGAGCACCCCGCGTCGGGGTACGCGGTGGTGGGCGCGGCCGCGATCGTGCGCGTCAAGGGTGGCAAGTGCGAGAGCGCGCGCCTGTGCTTCAATGGCGTCACCGCCACTCCCCTAGACGCGCAAGGGGTCGCCGGATCGCTCGCCGGGAAGGCCGCCGACGACGCGGCGATCGACGCCGCCGTCAATGGCAACCTGAAGGCCGAAGATCCGCTCGGCGACGTGTTCGCCTCGGGCGAGTACCGCGTCCATCTAGCCAAGGTGTTCGGCCGTCGCGCGCTCAAGCTGGCGAGGGATCGCGCGTCCTGAGCGAGACATCGGCCGCGAGTCACGCCGATCGCGCGCTCCCGGCGTCGATCGACGAAGTGTCGGAGCGCCTGCGGTCCGCGAACTACGTGCCGGATCGCGGCCTCGCCACCTCGGTGTTCCTCGCGCTGCGCCTCGGCAAGCCTCTCTTTCTCGAAGGCGAGGCCGGCGTCGGCAAGACCGAGATCGCCAAGGTGCTCGCCGCCGTGCTCGATCGGCCGCTGATCCGGCTCCAGTGCTACGAGGGTCTCGATCTCCAGAGCGCGGTCTACGAGTGGAACTACGCGCGGCAGATCCTCGAGATCCGCCTGCTCGAAGCGCGCGGCGAGAGCGCGGCCGGGCATCAGCACGACGTTTTCACCCGCGAGTTCCTGCTGCGCCGTCCGCTGCTCGACGCGATCGACCGCCCGCCGGGCGAACCCTCGCCAGTCCTCCTCATCGACGAGCTCGATCGCGCCGACGAGGAGTTCGAAGCCTTCCTGCTCGAGCTGCTGTCGGATTTCCAGATCACCATCCCGGAGCTGGGCACCATCCGCGCCGCCGAGCCGCCCATCGTGGTCATCACCTCGAACCGGACGCGCGAGATCCACGACGCGCTCAAGCGCCGCTGCCTCTACCAGTGGATCGACTATCCGGACTTCGAGAAGGAGATCCAGATCGTGCGGCGCAAGGTGACGGGCGCTTCGGAGCGACTCGCGCGCGAGGTGGTCGCGTTCGTCCAGGACCTGCGCCACGAGGAGCTGTTCAAGCGCCCCGGTGTGGCCGAGACCCTGGACTGGATCATGGCCCTGCAGGCGCTCGATCGCGAGACGCTGTCCGACGAGATCGTCGGCGACACGCTGGGCGTCCTGCTCAAGTATCAGGACGACGTCGAGCTGGTGAAGCACGCCGGCGTCCAGCGTCTGCTGGAGCGTAGCCGAGCGGGGACACGCTACTGATTAATTCTGTCAGTAGACTGTCCCCAAATTCCGGGCACCTGCTGCGCAACATGGTCCTCTTCGGCCGGCTGCTGCGGGCGGTGGGCGTGCGCGGCGTCACCACGACGCGCATCGAGGACTGGGTCGAGGCGGCCGGCCTGATCGACGTCGGCAGCCGTCGCGACTTCCGGCACACCGCGGAAGCGGTGCTGGTCACTCGGCGTGAAGACCTCGAGTGGTTCCGCACCGCGTTCGACCTCTTCTTCGTCGCGCGCGACCCCACCGAGCTCGCCGAACTGGACCTCGGGCTCCTGGTGCAGCGCGTACGCCGCCGCGTCGAGCGGCGGCTCGAGAGCGGGCGCGGCGGGGAAGGGCAGGACGCCGAAGCCGACAGCGAGGAGCCGCGGGCGCAACGCGTCCTCACCTGGAGCGACGCCGAGGCGCTGCGCCGCAAGGACTTCGCCGACCTCGAAGGAAACGAGCTGCGGCAGGTGCGCGACCTGATCCGGCGCATGGAGTGGAGCCTCGACGTGCGCGAGACACGGCGCCTGGTGCCGTCCCGCCGTGGGCGACTCGACCTGCGACGGAGCCTGCGCCGCAACCTCGCGCGCGGCGGCGAGATCCTGGAGTTCGCGCGGCGCGACCGCAAGCGCAAGCGCCGCCCGCTCGCGCTGTTGTGCGACATCAGCGGCTCGATGGAGCCCTACTCGCGCATCTTGCTCCAGTTTCTCTACGTCGCGAGCCGCGGGCTCGATCACACCGAGGCGTTCGTGTTCGGGACGCGTCTCACGCGGATCACACGCCAGCTCCGTCACCGCGACGTTGACGAGGCGCTGCGCGCGGTGCACCACGACGTGCAGGACTTCGGCGGCGGCACCCGGATCGGCGAGGCGATCCGCTCCTTCAACCGCCTCTGGAGCCGCCGCGTCCTCGGCCAGGGGGCGGCCGTCCTCATCATCAGCGACGGCTGGGACCGTGGCGAGCCCGAGGCGCTCGAGCGCGAGATGGCGCGCCTGCAACGCAGTGCCTACCGCACCATCTGGCTCAACCCGCTGCTCGGATCGCCGCGCTACGAGCCCCTGACGCGCGGCTTGCAGGCGGCGCTGCCCTACATCGA
>DATAFT010000625.1:0-5247 GCA_036257295.1 Thermoanaerobaculia bacterium | reverse complement strand
ACCCGCGGGATCGAGAAGGTCGACATCAAGCCGCAGTACGCCGAGTGGGTGTTCCCCGACGGCCACGGCGTCCTGGTGCTGGCCGAGGGACGACTCCTCAACCTGGGCTGCGCCACCGGCCATCCCAGCTTCGTGATGTCGACGTCGTTCACCAACCAGGTGCTGGCGCAGCTCGAGCTGCATCAGAAGGGCGAGCGCTACGAGAAGGTGGTCTACAACCTGCCCAAGCACCTCGACGAGGAGGTGGCCCGCCTCCACCTCGAGCACATCGGCGTGCGACTCACCGAGCTCACGCCAGAGCAGGCCGACTACATCGGCGTGCCGCCCGAGGGTCCGTACAAGCGAGATACATATCGCTACTGAGCCAAGAAGTCATTCGATTCCGGCTATGCAAGGGCGCCTTGCCCAAGTACAATTAGAGCCGGACGATGTGCGGGGGTAGATCGGCGGTCGCAGCTTGGGTGTTGGTGGCGGTGTTCGGCGCGCTCGCCGTTCCCGCCACCTTCGCCGCGCCTGCGCTCGACGCCGAGCAGTTTCCGATCCCGTCCGCCCTCCAGCCCAACATCTCGTTCTGGTCGGACGTCTACTCGCGCTATACGGTGGACCAGGTGGTTCTCCACGACGACCAGTACCTGGGCGTCGTCTACGAAGTGCTCGACATGAGCGACCTGACCCGTTCGGGCAGGTCCGACTTCGAGCAGCGCCGCGTACGGTCGGAGCGCGTCGACGCGGCGCGTGACCGCATCGTCGCCGTGCTGCGACGCTTGTCGCGGTCGGATCCGCAGAGCGAGGAAGAGGAGCGGATCTGGAAGCTGTGGTCCGGCATCGGGACGCAGCACGGTCGATTCGAGGAGGCGGCCGCGCACGTGCGGACCCAGACCGGGCTGCGCGAGCGGTTCGCCGAGGGCCTGGTGATCGCCGGCCGATATCTGCCCGGCATCGAGCGCGTCTTCGAAGCGGAGGGCGTCCCGCCCATCTTGTCGCGGCTGCCGTTCGTCGAGTCGATGTTCGTGAACCGGGCGCAGTCCAAGGTCGGGGCGGTGGGGGCCTGGCAGTTCATGCCCGCCACGGCCCGCCTGTACCTGCAGATGAATCCGGCCGTCGACTCCAGGATCGACACCATCCTCGCCGCCGAGGGCGCCGCGCGCATGCTGCGCCACGACTACGAGGAGCTGCGGACCTGGCCGCTCGCTCTCACCGCCTACAACCACGGCCGCGCCGGCGTGGCCCGGGCGGTGCGCGAGGTGGGCACGCGCGACCTCGGTGAGATCGTCCAGAAGTACAACTCGAGGCGCTTCGGCTTCGCGTCGCGCAACTTCTACTCGGAGTTCGTCGCCGCCACCACGGTGCACTCTCGCTACGCGGAGCTCTTCCCCGGCGTGAGCCCGGACCCTGAGGTTCGATTCGATCAGCTCGAGCTGGCCCACTTCGTGTCGCTGCTCGACCTGGCCGAGGCGACCGGCACCGACGTGGAGGTGCTCCGCGGGCTCAACCCGGCGCTCGACGGCGACGTCTTCAATGGGACGCTGCTGCTGCCCAAGGCCTACCGGCTGCGCGTGCCGGCCGGCGAGCTCGCGCGCTTCGACTCGGCCTACGGCGCGCTGCCCGGCGATCGCCGCCGCGATTCGCAGGCGCAGGCCGGCTATCGCGTCCAGTCGGGCGACACGGTCGGCGTGATCGCGCGGCGGTTCGGAACGACGGTGGGGGCGATCCAGCGCGCCAACGGACTGTCGCGGCCCGATCGCATCAAGGTCGGCCAGTACCTGCGGATTCCGGGTCACCAGCCGCTCCCGCCGAGAACGCGGCTGGCGTCGGCGCCGGCTCCGATCACCGCCACCGCCGAGGCCGACGCGACCAACGACGCGGCGCCCGTCGTCGGTCGGCAGCCGGTGGTCGATGCGGGCGCGGTGCTCACCGCGGACGCCGCGGTGCCCGCCGCCGCCCCGGCGACGCCCCCGGTCACCCACCTGGTGCGGCAGGGCGAGACCCTGGCTCTGATCGCCCGGCGCTACCGCGTCTCGGTCGACCAGCTGGTCGCGGTCAACGGGCTGCTCTCCGCCAACCGCATCTTCCCCGGCCAGCGCCTGAAGATTCCCACGGAGGGCGCGCCGGCCCAGCCGGCGGCGGCGCCGATCGGCGTCGACGCATCGCCGGAAGTGACTCTCGCCACCGCCGATCTGGGCGGGTCGGAAGCGACGCGCCAGCACGTGGTGCGCAAGGGCGACAGCCTGGCCCGCATCGCGCGGCGCTACAGCGTCAGCGTCGAGGACATCCGCAGCCGCAACGAGCTGGGGTCATCGCTGATCCACCCCGGCCAGGTCCTCGAGATCCCCTCCAAGAACTAACTCCACGCATGGTGTCTACCATGCGCTCCGCTAGTCATTATTCTGGCGCCGCGGACGGCGCGGCCGCGGGACGAAGCCGCGCGTCACCGGCAGCACCAGGTCGGTAACGAAGGCCGTTCTGCGCGCGACGTCGTTCACCGCTTCCTGGATCCGCCGCATGCCGCGGTGGAACGCGGCGTCGTCGAGCATCGTGAGCTGTGAGGTGCCGTGGCGGTGGAGGATGGGATCGTCGAGCACCTCGGCACCGTAGCTCAGGTTCTGGATGCGCTGCGCGACCCGCGTGGTCACGCGCTCGAGCCCCGCCTCTCGCATCCAACGCCGGATCGCGGCGTGCGGCGGATAGCGCTCGAGATCGGCGGGGAGGGACTCGGGAAAGTAGTCGTAGAGGTACCACCGATCGCGCCCGGCGCTCGGATCCATCCCGACGATCACCAGAGCGCCCCCGCCACGCAGCAGACTCGCGGCGCGCTCGACGAAGCGGCGCGGATCGCCGAAGTGATGGAGCGCGTTGACGCAGGCCACCAGGTCGAAGGCCGGTCCGTCGAAGGGGAGCGCATGCGCGTCGGCGGCGACCAGCGAGGCCGGCGGCGCGTTGGCGAGGCCGGCGGCGCTCGCCGATCGTTTGACGGCCGCCCGCGCCAGCATGCCGAGCGATCGATCGGCGCCGAGCACGGCGCGCGTGCCGAATGCGGGCAGCCAGTGCCCGGTGCCGCACCCGACCTCGAGCGCGAGTCGGCCATTCGTGGCGCCGGTCGCTCGCCTCAGTGCTGCGGCGACCCCCGGCAGTCCGCCATAGCGGAAGCGGCGGTCGTAGTCGGGCGCTACCCGGTCGTATTCGACGCGCGTCGGCATCCCGCGCACCCCTCCAGCTCCAGCTCGGTTACTCTATCGACGTGCGGTGGCCACTCGAGCATGTCGTAGTCGTCGCGGCGACGTTGAGCGCCGCCCTCGTCTGTGCCTGCTCCCCATCCAACGCCGCCGCCGCCGGGCTCTCGCCCAAGAGCACCGAGCTGGTCGACCACCGCTGCGTCGGCGAGCTCGCCGAAGACGACCTGACGCTGTTCGCCAACGGCACCGTGCGGCTGCGCGAGCGCGTCGGCGAGCGCGAGACCATGCTGCTCGCCGAGCTCGAGCGATCCGAGATCGACGGCTTCGTCGCTCGCCTGCTCGAGGTCGACCTCTCGGAGGCGGAGTCGCTGCGATCCGGGATCACGGGCGAATGGATCTCGCAGTGCGGGCTCACCCTCTCGCTGCCCGACCGGCCGGCCGTGTTCTTCCGCTACGGTCGCTTCGACGCATTGCCGCATGCGTTGGAGACGGTGCGAGTCGTGCTCACCGAGGTCGAGACGTTGGCGCGCACGCGGGCGGTCCACGGCGCGCTGCCCGAGAGCTACGAACCGAAGCCGGGTGACTTCGTGCGCCGTGGCGACGGCGAGCTGTTCGAGGTGATCGCTCTCACGTCCGACGGCAAGGGCGTCGAGCTCAACGGCATCAACCAGCCGGTCACGATCTACGTCGCGCTCGCGGACTTCCGTTCGGTCTTCGTCTCCAAGGAAAATCGAAGCCTCCTCGATCTGGAGAGGTAGCCGCGCTGCGCATCGTCGCCGGCCGGTGGTCGGGCCGCCGCCTCGATCCGGTGCCGGGCACACGTCCGACGGCGGAACGCACCCGCGAGGCATTGTTCTCGATCTGGCAGGAGAGGATGCCGGGTGCGCGGTTTCTGGATCTCTTCTGCGGCAGCGGAGCTGCCGGGCTCGAAGCGCTCTCGCGCGGGGCGGGCTCGGCGGTGCTGGTCGACGCTGACGGAAAGGCCCTGGCGGTGGCGGCGCGCAACCGCGATCGGCTGCAGGCACAGGTCTGTCGCACGGTGCGGGCCGCACTGCCCGCCGGCCTCGCGTCGGCGCTGCTGGGAGAGGAGTCCTTCGATCTGATCTTCGCCGATCCGCCCTATGCGTTCGAGCACTGGCAGGAGCTGCTCGAGGCGGTCGAGGCGAGACTGGCGGAGAGTGGCGAGGCCGTTATCGAGCACACCGCGCGCGCGGAACTACCCGGGCGGGTGTCGTCGATCGAGCGGGTCGAGACGCGACGCTACGGCGAGACCGCGCTCAGCTTTTACCGTCGTTCGGGCTCCGCTCGGGACTGAGCAGAAACGAGGCCTCCTCGAGGTAGGTGCGGAGGTCCACGTTCTTGAGACGCACGTGGTCGCGCTCGGGAAGAGAGGCCGGCGCGAAGTTGAGCACGGCGCGCACGCCGGCGGCCGACAGCGCGTCGTAACACTCCACGGCGGCCGCCGCCGGCACCGTGAGGACGGCGATCTCGGCGCCGGTCTCCTCGATCGTGCGGCGCAGGTCGGCGATCGCGAACACTGGTACGCCGCGCAGGGACCTGCCGATCTTGGCGGGGTCGCAGTCGAACCCGGCGACCACTTCGAAGCTGTCGTCGTTGAAGTGGATGTAGCCCGCGAGCGCGGTGCCGAGCTGGCCCATGCCGACGATGACCAGGCGTCGCTTGCGGTCGAGGCCGAGCAGGTGGTGCAGGCGTTCGGCGAGCGGGGCGATCTCGTAGCCCTTGCCGCGGATGCCGAACTCACCGAACTGGGCGAGGTCCTTGCGGATCTGCGCCGACGACAGATGGAACCGGTCGGCCAACGCCTGCGAAGAGATCGTCAGTGTGCCGGAGCGCTGCAGCTCCCGCAGGCACCGCAGGTAGACCGAGAGCCGGTTGAGCGTCGCGGTCGAAGTGGTGGACGAAGACTCGGCCGCGGTCACCATCGGATCGTGACGATCGCTGGTGGCGGGTCCGGGGTGGGTGGTGCGAAAGGGGGGACTCGAACCCCCACGGCTTGTGGCCACAAGATCCTGAATCTTGCGCGTCTACCAATTCCGCCACTTTCGCAGCGCCA
>DATAFT010000519.1:0-4815 GCA_036257295.1 Thermoanaerobaculia bacterium | reverse complement strand
CGGGCAGCACGTCGATCGAACCGCGTCCCTGGTCGAGCTGACGGCCGCCATGGTTCGACACGTAGAGCACGTCAACACCGTGCTCGAGGGCGAGCCCGGCGTCCTCGGCGGTGGCGATGCCCTTGATCACCAGCGGGATGTCGAAGCCGTCCTTGATCCGCTTGACGGTGTCCCAAGTCATGCGCGCCTGCCAGATGAAGTCACCGACCGCGGCCGCCTGGCGTCCCGATCCCGGGATGTAGCGCTTGAGCATGTCGCGCTCGCGCCGGCTGTAGACCTGCGTGTCGGCGGTGAGGCAGAACGCGGTGTAGCCGGCGGCGATGGCGCGCCGGATCCGCTCCTCCATCCACGCCGTGTCGCCGAGGAGATAGAGCTGATAGACCTTGGGCGCCTTCGACGCCGCCGCGACCTCTTCGAGCTCCGGCAGGCACACCGACGACAGGAACTGGAGCGTCCCGAACCGCTCGGCCGCCCGCGCGACGGTGGCGCCTCCGCCGGCGCTGAACACCTGCACCGATCCGATCGGCGGCAAGAAGACGGGGATACGCAGGCGGTGGCCGAGCAGCTCGATCTCGGTCCGCACCGCCGAGACGTCGCGCAGGATGCGCGAGCGCAATGCCAGCGAGTCGATCGCCTGGCGATTGCGGCGGAGCGTGGTCTCGGTCTCGGCGCCGCCGACCAGGTAGTCCCAAGTGTTCTGGTCGAGATTGGTGCGCGCGGCGCGCACGAGCTCCTGAAGCGTGGGGATCTGGCTCACCGACATCTGTCACCTCCGCGGACGGAGCATCCTAAGCCGGAATGGCGCGACAGAACCCCTCGGACCGCAACACGCGCAGCGGCACCTCGAACAGCTCCGAGAGCGGCCGGTCGGCGAGCATCGCGTCGCGACCGCCCTGCGCCACCACCCGCCCCCGCTTGAGCAGGACCACCCACTCGATCTCGGGCGGAATTTCGTCTAGGTGATGGGTCACCAGGACCAGCGTGCGTCCCTCGCGCAGTAGCTCGCGCAGGATCGCGATCAGCTCGAAGGCGGCGCGCAGGTCGAGGCTCACCGTCGGCTCGTCGAGGAGCAGCGTCGGCGGGTCGTTGACCAGCGCGCGGGCGAGCAGGCAGCGGCGCTGCTCGCCCGCCGACATCGCCGTGAAGACGCGATCGCCGAGGTGGGCGATATTCATCCGCTCGAGCATCGCCCGCGCTCGCTCGCGGGTGGCAGCGTCGGCGGGCGGGCGCCCCCAGAGTCCGATCGAGGAGTGGAAGCCCGACAGCACGACGTCGGAGGCGACCAGCTCGCGCTGGTGGCGAAGCAGGAGCTCGTGCGAGACGATGCCGAGTCGCTGCCGCAGCTCGAACAGGTTCCAACGTTCTTCGCCGAACAATCGCACGTGCGCGTCGGGCGCCCACACCGGATAGAGATCGCGCGTGACGAGTTGAAGGAGCGTCGTCTTGCCGGCGCCGTTGGGTCCCAGGATCACGGTGCTGCGCCCGGCCGGGATCTCGAGCGAGAGGCGGTCGAAGACGCGCGTCGAGCCGCGATAGACGGTGGCGTTCTCGATCGACAGCAGCGGCGGGGCCGCCGCGGCGGTGGACGCGGGAGACGGGCTCGCCATCGGCGGGGGTTCTAGCACACCGAGTGTAGAGTCGGCTCGCCTCGAGCGAGATCACGCATGGCGACACCCGCGGCAGTGCGCATCATCGGCAGCTATCTCTCGCCGTACGTGCGCAAGGTGCTGGTGGCGCTCGACTGGAAGGGCGTCTTCTACCAGATCGACCCCATCGTCCCTTTCTTCGGCGACGAGCGCTTCTCGATGGTGAGCCCGATCCGCCGCATCCCGGTGCTGATCGACGATCGCGTCACGCTGCCCGACTCCTCCGTCATCTGCCAGTACCTCGAGGAGCGCTACCCGCAGCCCCCGCTCTATCCGGCCGACCCCGCGAGTCGGGCGCAGGCGCGCTGGCTCGAGGAGTACGCCGACTCGCGCATGGGCGAGGTGTTCATCTGGGGCCTCTTCAATCAGGTGGCGATCAACCCGTTCGTCTGGGGCACGCCGGCCGATCCGGAAGTGGTCGAGCGGGTGCGCGAGCACGACATCCCGCAGGTGCTCGACTACCTGGAGTCCGAAGCGCCCGAACACGGTTTTCGCTTCGGCCAGCTCTCGATCGCCGATGTCGCGATCGCGTGCTTCTTCCGCAACGCGGCGTTGGCGCGCTACGAGGTCGACCGCTCGCGCTGGCCGCGCGCGGCGTCGTGGGTCGAGCGCACGCTCGCGCTGCCGTCGTTCGCCAAGCTCGAGCCCTTCGAGCAGAAGTCCGCGCGCACGCCGATTCCCAAACAGCGCGAGGCGCTGGCGGCGATCGGCGCGCCGCTCACGGCGGAGAGCTGGGGAACGGCCACACCGCGCCGCGGCATGATGAGGATCTGACTCGGCGCTCGCAAACCACGACGTCGTCGCCGGGGTCAGGCCTCGTGCACCTGCTCGGTCTCCACCGTCGACGCGCCGGCCTTCCACACCAACGCGTACGTCTTGCCGCCCTCGCCCCCGAACCGGCGGTAAGCCGCGCTCGCGATCTCGATCGCGAAGGCGTGAAAAGGCTCCTTCGGCCGCCAGCCGATCTTGGCCTCGAGCGCGACGCAGTAGCGGTCGCGCTCGGCGCGCCCCAGGTCGCGCGCGCGTCCCCACAGCTTGAACTCGCCTTCGGTGCCGTCGCGATCCGTGATCACCGTGTGCACCTGGCAACGCGGGTCGCGCAACAGATCGAGCGCTTTCCTCGACTGCCACATCATCCCCAGCTCGAGCTCACCGTCGACCAGCAGCGGCTCGACCGGCGAGATACGAGGCGATCCGTCGCGGCGCAGAGTGCCGAGCAGGATCAGGCCGTGCTCCTCCATACGCTCCTCGCCCAACGCAGCGAGCTTCGGCGACGCGGCGGCGAACTCGCTCCACTTCACGGTCCAGCCTCTGCCCGCTCGTAGCGCACCTTGCCGCCGAGGATGGTGAGGTCGACGCGCGCGTCGAGGATCTCCTCGTCCGGCACGCTCAGGATGTCGCGCGAGAGGACCACGACGTCGGCGAGCTTCCCCGGGGCGAGCGACCCCTTGCGCTCGTCTTCGAACGCGGCATGGGCGGCGGCCAGGGTGTAGGACCGCAGTGCTTCGTCGCGCGTCATTCGCTGCGCGGGGTAAAACACGTCTCCGTCGACGGTGCGACGTGTCACCGAGGCAAAGAAGCTGCGCAGCGGATCGATCGACTCGACCGGCACGTCGGTGCCGTTGCTGATGACGGCGCCGGTCGCGAGCAGCGATCGCCACAGGTAGGCGCCGCTCTCCGCCCGCTGCGCGCCGAGCCGCTTGAGCACCCAGGGAGCGTCCGACGTGCAGTGGATGCCCTGCATCGACGCGATCACGCCCAGGCGCGCGAAGCGGGGCACGTCGGCGGCGTCGAGGTGCTGAGCGTGCTCGATGCGCCAGCGCAGATCCGGCGGGTTGCCATTGCGCGCGAACACCTGTTCGTAGACGTCGAGCACGGCGCGGTTGGCGCGATCGCCGATGGCGTGCACGGCGAGCTGGTAGCCGTGGCGGACGGCGAGCTCGGCGTAGCGGCGGATCTCCTCCACCGGCTCGAGCACCAGTCCGGTGCTGCGCGGCAGGTCGGCGTAGGGCTCGAGCAGCCAGGCCCCGTGCGAGCCCAGCGCACCGTCGATCTGACGCTTGATCGCGCGCACCGCCAGATAGTCGTCACCCTCCGCAATCGAGCGGTAGCGCGGGAGCAGGCGATCGAGCTCCTCGGTCGTGTTCTGCCGCTGCAGCGTCGGTGAGGTGCCGCCGCCCGCACCCGCGTCGTCGTCATCGGCGACCTCACCGCGCACCGGCGGGCGAACCATCACGTAGAGGCGCACCGGCAGCGCGCCTTCCCGCTCGAGGCGCGAGAAGAAGTCGATGGTCGCGAAGCTCGATCCCGCGTCCTGGAAGCTGGTGACGCCGTGGCGCAACGCCTCCTCGCCGGCGAGCCGGACCTGTCGCCGCAGCTCGCGGTCGATCTCCTCGGGCGATCGCGTCGAGCGAGCGCGTCCGAGCGCGGCGGCGACCAGACCCTGCGCCGACTCGCGCAGGAGGCCGGTGAGCTCGCCCGCCGCGTCGCGCACCAGCTCCCCGCCCGGTGGATCCTTGCTCGATCGATCGAGGCCGGCGAGCGCGAGCGCCCTGGCGTTGGCGAACGCGGCATGGCCGGACGCGTGCGTGAGCAGGACAGGGTTCTCGGGGCTCGCGGCGGAGAGCGCGGCGTGCACCGGATTCCCTTCGACCGCCGGCTGCGGCGGCGCCGACCACTTCTCCTGATGCCAGCCGCGCCCACGGATCCACTGGCCGGGAGTCGCCGAGCGCGCCGACGCCGCGACCTGAGCGACGATGTCGTCCCAGCTTCGCGCCGTGGTGAGATCGAGAACGGTCAGCGCGTCGCCGAGGCCCATGAAGTGACCATGGCCCTCGATGAAGCCTGGAACCGCCAGCCTGCCGCCGAGCTCGACCACGCGCGTCGAGGGCGAGATGAAGCGCACGATCTCGACATCGGAGCCGACCGCGGCGATCTCGGAGCCGCGGATAGCGAGCGCCTGCGCCTGCGGCCTCGCGTCGTCCACGGTGACGACTTTGCCGCCGCGCAGCACCAAGTCGGCCGGCGCCTGCGCGATCGACGGCGCCGCGGCGAATGCGAGGCCGAGCGCGGCGCCGGCCGCGAGGCACGCCGCCGTGACGTAGCGTGGGGACGTTCGCCGCACAATCGCCCGCCGCTATCGCCAATCGTCGATGGCGAAGATCGTGGG
>DATAFT010000518.1:0-5930 GCA_036257295.1 Thermoanaerobaculia bacterium | reverse complement strand
TCATGCACCTCCACAGCCTGCTCTGGCTGAGTGCGTTGGTGATCGCGGCGGCACTGCTCTACCGCCGCATCCTGGGAACCACCTGGGTGGCCAGGCTCGCCACGCTGCTCTACGCGGTCGACGAAGCGCACGCGGCGCCGGCGGCTTACATCGCGAATCGCAATGCCCTGATCGCGACCTGCTTCGGCGTGCTCTGTCTCCTCTGCTTCGCTCGAGCGAGGCAGCAGGGCTGGCGGCCGGGACTCGCCCTGAGCGCGATCTTCCTCGCGCTCGGCCTCGCCGCCGGCGAGATGGCGCTCGCTACCGCCGCCTACCTCGCGGCCTACACCGTCTTCCTCGACCCGGCTCCGTTGCGCCGCCGTCTGATCGCGTTGATACCGAACGGTCTGGTGCTCGCTGCCTGGGCCGCGATCTACAAGCTCGGCCAGTTCGGCGCCCAGGGCTCGGGGTTCTATCTCGACCCCGCGCGCGAGCCCGTGGCGTTCGCCCGAGCTCTCGCCGACCGCGCGCTCTATCTGCTCGTCGGTCAGTGGACGCCGATCGCCGCCGATCTCGGATCGGTCCTGCCCAGTGGCAGTGTCGCGGCGCTCCGCTTCCGACTCGTCGCGGTCGTGATCCTCGCGCTCCTCGCGTTCTTGCTGTTACCCCTGCTGCGCCGCGACCGTGTTGCGCGCTTCTGGTGCGCCGGCGCGCTCGTCTCGATTCTCCCGATCGCCGCCACCGGGCCCCAGAACCGTCTGCTCTTCTTCGTGGGTCTGGGCTCGATGGCACTCCTGGCCCAGATCGCGCAAAGCCTCGTCCTCGGGGCCGACCCGCAACGCTCGCCGCTGGGCCGGCTCGCTGCGTTCAGCTTCGCCGGCCTTCTCCTCTTCTTCCACCTGGTGCTCGCACCGCTGATCACTCCGTGGAACGCTCGGGGCGAGGCACGCATCGGCCAGCGAATGATGACGGCGATCGAGAGCGTCCCCGACGACCCAGCCATCGCCGCGCAGGACCTCGTGATCGTCAATCCGCCGGAGCACATCTATCTGGTCACTTCGATCCCCGTGATCAAGCCGGTGCAGGGACGCCCCTTTCCTCGCCATCTGCGCGCCCTCGCCAACGGCAAGTCGGCGATGCGGGCGATCCGCATCGACGCGAAGACTCTCGACCTCGAGCTCGCATCGGGCCTCTTTCCAGACCCCTTCAGCCACTACTTCCGCGGCGCGCGCGAGCCGCTCGCTCCCGGTCAGCGCGTCGAGCTCACCGGCTTCAGTGCCGAAGTGCTGGAGGTTGACGCCGGCGGCCAACCGATCGCAGTCCGCTACCGCTTCGATCGCCCGCTCGAGGATCCGTCGTTGCGATGGGTGAGCTGGCGGGCTAGCGTCTACGCCCCCTGGACCCCTCCTGCGATCGGCGCCTCCGAGCTGCTGCCGGCGACGGGCGATCCGTTGTTCTGATCGCCCTTCCGCGCACTACAATCACCGGACTCGGCGGCGCCCGACGCGCCGGCGCGCCCGCGCGGAGGCCAGGATGGAAGACATCGTTGCGAAGTTGACCCGCGAGCTCGGGCCCGACGCCGTCGTCACCGGCGACGAGGTGCGCACGCGCTCGACCGGTTGGCTGCGGCCGGGCCCCAATCTGGCGAAGGCGCTGGTTCGCCCGCGCACCACCGAGGAGGTTTCGCGGACGTTGCGGATCTGCTGGGAGGCACACCAACCGGTGGTTCCGCAGGGCGGCCTCACCGGCCTGGTCGGCGGCGCTACACCGTCGGAGCGCGAGATCTGCCTCTCGCTCGAGCGCATGACGGCGATCGAGAGCGTCGACCCTGCCACCCGCACCATGGTGGTGCAGGCCGGCGCGCCGCTCCAGGCCATCCAGCAGGCAGCCGACCAGCACGACCTGCTCTTCCCGCTCGATCTGGGCGCCCGCGGCGCCTGCACCATCGGCGGCAACGTCGCCACCAACGCCGGCGGCAACCGCGTGATCCGCTACGGCATGACGCGCGACATGGTGCTCGGCCTGGAGGCGGTGCTGGCCGACGGGACCGTGCTGTCATCGCTCAACAAGATGATCAAGAACAACGCGGGCTACGACCTCAAGCACCTGTTCGTGGGGTCGGAGGGAACGCTCGGCGTCGTCACCCGGGTCGTCTTGCGGCTGCGGCAGAAGCCCAAGAGCCACAATGCGGCGTTGGTCGCGGTCGCCGACTTCGATCGCGTCGCGGCGCTGCTCGCCGCGGCGGACGGCGGCCTCGGTGGCACGCTGTCGGCGTTCGAGGTGATGTGGGAGCCGTTCTACCGGCTGGTGACCACGGCGCCGGCGAAGACCCAGCCGCCGCTTCCGCACGGCCATCCCTACTACGTGCTGATCGAGTCGCTGGGCTCGAACCAGAAGACCGACGGGGACCATTTCGAATCGGTCCTCGACGAATGCATGAGCGCGGGACTCCTGATCGACGCCGTGCTCGCCAAGTCACGCGCAGAGCGCGACAAGCTGTGGGCGATGCGCGACGACGTGGAGCAGCTGTCACGCCTGGCGCCGATCTTCACCTACGACGTGAGCCTGCCCATCCCGGACATGCCGGGCTACGTGGAGGAGGTGCGGCGCGGGCTGGAGGCCAAGTGGAAGGAGCCGGCGCTGGTGGTGTTCGGCCACCTCGGCGACGGCAACCTGCACGTCATCGTCGGCGTGGGCAAGGGCGATGTCGCGACGCGGCACGAGGTCGAAGGCATCGTCTACGGCCCGCTGCGCAGATGCGGTGGTTCGGTCTCGGCCGAGCACGGGATCGGCCTCGAGAAGCGCGACTATCTACCGTTGAGTCGGACCGTGGCGGAGATCGCGGCGATGAAGGCGATCAAGAACGCGCTCGACCCGCGCGGCATCCTCAATCCCGGCAAGGTGATCGAGATGGGAGCGCGAGCCGAGCGCGGCGCTTGACGAAGCGCCTCAGGCCTTCTTGCCGCTGAAGTAAGCGCTCCAGACGTTCCCCGCGACTTCCTCGAACGCGCCTTCGATCGCGTCCCGCGAGAGTCCGTGGCTCTTGAGGTCGTGATCGACCAGACCGCGAATCTGCGCCACCGAGTAGACCAGGCGGTGCTCGACCTCGACGTCGACCAGACCGGCGCTCTCGAGACCCGCGATGTACTCGCGCTCCGAGATCGCGCCGGCGACGCAAGCGGCATACGCTGCCGCGTTCGACCGGATCCAGTCGGGCAGCGACTCGACGACGATGTCGGAGATCCGGAAGCGTCCACCCGGCCGTAAGACGCGGGCGATCTCGGCGAACACACGGGGTTTCTCGGGCGAGAGGTTGATGACGCAGTTCGAGATCACCCAGTCGACCGTGCCGGCAGCCACCGGTAGGTTCTCGATGATGCCCTTGCGCACCTCGATGTTCGAGAAGCCAGCGCGCGCCGCGTTGCGCCGAGCCTCTTCGATCATGGCGTCGGTCATGTCGACGCCGATGACGAGGCCGGAAGGGCCGACCCGCTTGGCGGCCAGGATGAGATCGAGGCCGGGACCGGAGCCGAGATCAACCACGGTCTCCCCCGGCTTCACCGCCGCGAACGCGAGTGGATTGCCGCATCCGAACGACGCGACTGCCGGCGCCGCCCCACGCTCCTCGCCGTACTCGGCCAGCTCGCTGGTGGTCGCCGAGGCGATCGACGCAGCCGCGCCGAGCGTCTCGGTAGCGTCGCCACAGCAACCACCGTTCGCCGGCTCGGCGGCTGCCGGCGCGCAGCAGCTAGACGAAGACGCACTGCTTTCGACCGACTCCTCCGCCGCGGGACCGCAGCAACCACCGGCGCCCCGCTTCGCGCGCTCCAGCGCGCGGGCGTAGGCCGCCGACACCTCCTGTCGGACCGCATCACCTTCTGTCACCTGACTAGCAATTGGATCCACAGCACTCATTACCCATCTCCTCGGTTTGCGCGCAGCAGACGGCTCGACAGTTCTCGAGAGCGTCGGCGAGCTGACGCAGCGCGCTGGCGAGCGCCCCGCAATCGAGCTCGTAACGCACTTCTCGCCCCTGCTTGGTGGCCTGGAGCACGCCGGCCTCGCGCAGCATCGCGAGGTGTCGTGAGACCCCCGAGATGTGCACCCCGCAACAAGTCCCAGCCTCGGTCACGGTGAGAGGCCGGTTCGCGCTGGCGAAGCGGGCCACCAACGTGAGGCGGTTGGGATCGCAAAGGGCGCGGAAGAGCTCCGGGCGAAGCTGCTCTCGGAGGGCCGTCCGGCAGTCGTCGGACTGCGCTGGTAGGTCGTTCATGCGCGAACAATAGCATGTTTGCACAAATTCGCAAATAATCAGTTAAACCTTGTTAAAGCAGTTATTTGGACAGCCAGACGGCGTCGGCACTGCGCCGAGCGTCAGAGCTGCTCGTTGATCGAGTACGCGAGCCGGTCCTTCAGACGATGCCACCAGTCGCGGCGCCGCCACTCTTCGAGATCGATCCGGCGGGCGAACCGGAGATCGTCCTCCCAGGCCGCGATCAACTGTCGAGCGATCCCGGGATCGACCACGCCGAGCTGGACCTCGTCGTTGAGCTCGAACGACCGGTCGTCGAAGTTCGCCGAGCCGATCGACGACCACAGGCGATCGACCACGATCACCTTCTGATGGAGCAACGTTCGGTCGTACTCGTAGATCTCGACGCCGGCCGCGAGCAGATCCTCGAAGTGGCGATGGCTGGCGTGCTGGACGATGGCGTTGTCGGTCGACTCCACCGACGGCAGCATCACCTTGACTGAGACGCCTCGCGCCACGGCCTGCTTGAACAGCTCGAGGCCGAGACCCTCGGCCACGAAGTACGGGTTCTGGATCACCACCTCGCGGGTCGCCGACGCGATCACGCCGTAGTAGAGGACCTCGATCGCGGAGACGTCACCGGTCGAGCTGATGTACGCGACGTGCGCTTCGACCTCGCCCGCCGGCTCGATGGTCGGGAAGTACTGTTCGCCGAACGGTAGCTTTCGCGTCACCTCGAGCCAGTTCTCGAAGAACACCCCCTGGAGCTGATTCACGAGCGGGCCGCGCACCCGGGCAAAAGTGTCGCGGTAGTGCTCTCGATCCTGAGCGTGCCCGGTCCACTCGTCGGCGAAACCGTGGCCGAACACGTACCCGAGACGGCCATCGAGGACGATCACCTTGCGATGCGTCCTGGCGTTGAAGCGCCCGATGGCGCGCAGGCTGGGAGGATGGAAACGCGCGATCTCGACGCCCCCGTCCAGCATCATCGACTCCAGGTCGCGCTCGAGCTTCTGGCCGCCGGCCCAGTCGACCAACAGGCGAACCTCGACGCCCTCCTTGGCCTTCGCCGCCAGGACCTCTGCTACGCGGCGGCAGATGTCACCGGTCCACCACACGTAGGTCTCGACGTGGATCGTCTCCTTCGCGCTCAGCAGATCGGGCAGAAGCCGGTCGAAGAACTCTCCGTTCTGCCCGATCTCGATCAGGTTCCCTTCGATGAGCGAGCCGCGAGTGAGCGCGACGATCGACGGCAGCTCCTCTTCGAGGGTCGCGCGGTGCTCCGCCTTGAGCTCGAAGGACTGGTGGTTGAGAATCGACCACAGCAACAGCATCAGGAAGCCAACGAGGGCGAGCAGGCCGTAAACGACCGCGACGTGAACCCGGACCTGGCGGCGATCGTCGTTCGGCGCGCCGGCCGCCCGCGAGCGCCGCTGTTTCCTCAACCGGCCGGCTCCGCTGGGGTCGCGCGATGGAGCGTGGCGCTCACCGGCCAGTGATCGGAGGGACCGTCGTGAACGGCGGAGGCTCCGACGACCGACCAGCCGTCCCCGACGAAGACGTGGTCGTAGCTGCGGGAAGTGCCCGGATAGGTGACGAGCCGCGACCGGGCGACCGGCCGCACCGGCGAGCGCTCGCGCAAGGGCAGCATCTCCGGCGCGCTCTGCGGAGCGTTGAAGTCGCCGCCGAGGATCGTGAG
>DATAFT010000498.1:0-4737 GCA_036257295.1 Thermoanaerobaculia bacterium | reverse complement strand
GGCGTCCATGCCGATCCCCTGATCGCGGACGCGAACCGAGACCTCGTCGCCGCTCTTTTCGGCGCGCAGCTCGATCGGGCCTCCGGCGTCGCTGAACTTCGACGCGTTCTGCAGCAGGTTCTCGAGCACCTGGAGCAGTCGCACCGGATCGGCATCGAGCCAGACCGGCGTGCGCGGCTGCACGATGCTGAGCGTCTGCTCGCGCTCCTCGAGCGTGCCTCGCATCGCCGCCGCCGAGCGATCGAGCAACGGTCCCAGCTCGACCTCCTGGCGCCGGAGCTCGACGCGATCGCGCGTGATCCGCGACAGGTCGAGCAGATCGTCGACCAAGCGGACCAGATGCTCGACCTGCTGGCGCATCAGCTCGATGAGCTCGGGGCTGTCGCGCGCTCCCCGCATCGCCAGCATGTCGATGCCGCTGCGGATCGGCGCCAGTGGATTACGCAGCTCGTGCGACAGCACCGCCAGGAACTCGTCCTTGCGGCGGTCGGACTCGCGCAGCTCCTCGTAGAGCCTCGCGTTCTCGATCGCGATCGCCGCTCGGCGCGCGAGGTCCTCCGCCACTCCCAGATCGGCGTCGTCGTAGTTCTGCCCCGACTCGGCGGTGACGAAGGTCATCACGCCGAGCGTGCGCTCCTTGATCCGCAGCGGCACGCACATGTAGGAGCGCGGCCCCAGCTCGGTGACGATCCGCCGGCGCTCCTCGTCGGGCTGCGCCTCGGCCACCGCGGCCAGGTCGATGTGCGCCACCCGCTCGGAGACACCGCTCCTGAGGACTTTCGGTACGCCGTAGGAAGAGTCCGGATCGGGCGGATAGCGCTCGTGGATCATCTCGGCCAGCCTCACCTTGGACGGGTCGACGTGCGCCACCGCGAGTCGATCGATCGTGCCCTGGTCGCCGAGCATGTCGATCGCGCACCAGTCGGCAAATCCGGGAACGGCGAGCTGCGCCACCTTCTGCAGCGTGGTGCGATAGTCCACCAGCGACGACAGCGACTCGCTCGCTTCGGCCAGGAAGCGCAGTGTCGCTTCGGTGCGGCGGCGGTCGGTCACGTCGAGCGAGACCGCGATCACCGACCGCGGCGCGCCTTCGGCGCTCCGGATCGCCGACAGCGTGACGCTCACCCAGGCGCTGTTGCGGCCGCTGCGGCGGTAGCGCAGGTCGAGCGTCTCACCGTCGGGTCCACCGGAGAGCAATGTCTCGATCGCCGCGCCGGCGCGCGCTCGGTCCTCGGGGTGCACGAGGTCGAGATAGCTGGTCCCCACCAGGTCCTCGCGCTGCTTGGCCACGGCTTGGCAGAGTCCGGGGTTGGCGTCGAGCAGCATGCCATCGAGACCCGAACGGGCGATCCCGACCGCGGCCTGCCTCACGATCCCGCGATAGCGCTCTTCGCTGTCGCGCAGCGCCTCCTCGATCCGCCGCCGGTCGCTCACGTCGCGCGTGATGGCGGCGGCGCCGATCACTCGGCCCGAGAGACCGAGGATCGGCGAGATGGTGACCGACGCCTGCACCCGGCTGCCGTCCTTGCGCACCCGCTCGGTCTCGTAGTGCTCGACGCGCTCGCCGCGCGCGAGGCGGGCGAGGATGCTCGGAAGCTCGTCGGGCCGGTCCGGCGGCACGATGATCGCGATCGAACGGCCGATCACCTCGGCCGCGGTGTAGCCATAGAGTCGCTCCGCCGCGGCGTTCCAGCTCGTGATGGTGCCGTCGAGCGCCTCTCCGACGATGGCGTCGTCCGAGCTCTCGACGATGGCCGCGAGCTCCGCGAGCTTGCTCTGGCGTCGATCGTCCTCTCGACGCAGCCGTCGCTCGCCTCGCTGCACACGGTCGATGAGGAACGAGGCGACCGCGCTGACGAAGCCGAAGCGGAGCAGGGGCGCCCAGCCGGCGGGCTCGGCGTCGACCCAGCCCAGGGCCGGATAGACGGTCGCGAGGATAATGCCGCCGGCGGTGGCCACGAGCCCGGGGCCGACACCGGCGAACCAGGCGGCCGCCAGCACCACCATGAAGGGAAGGAGAAACGGGACGCGGTCCAGGAAGCTGGGCTCGAGCTCGATGCGTAGCCACACCGTGAGGGCGACGCCCGCCAGTGACAAGCCATAGCGGACGAGAAGCTTCGTGATCGAGTCGCGCACGTCGAGTTGAGTCGAGATGGGCGTTGTCCGGCGGCGCCGGCGCAAGCCTAGGGTAACTCCAACTTTACCGACGTTGTTCCGGAGAAATCGCGACACTCGGGATATTCCCGAGGCGCGCTACCGCGATTTCCCCGATCTCCGCGATCTCAATGGACGTCGCTCTCGTCCATTCCGGCTGCCGCCAGCGCCATCCTCTTCGCCTTCTCGAGGTCGTAGTGCTTGCGCGTGACGATGCGCTGCGCGTAGAGGCCGCCGCCGGCCTGGATGTTGGTGACCAGGCGCCACCCGCCGTAGGCGTCGGCCGTGAGATCGCGAATGGCGTGGAACAGCCGCGTGCGGTACTCGCCGTCGACGCCGTCCATGGTGCGCATGTACTTCTTGATCAGGTTGCCGGTCTCGGGGTTCTCGAGGTCCGAGACCGAGGGAGCGGTGAGGATCGAGCCGCCGCCGATGTCGTGCAGGTGGCGCACCATCATGCTGTAGCTGGCCGCGGCGTGGTACTTGCCGGCGTTGGTGTAGAGCTCGTCGGGGAACACCGCGCCCTGCGGGCCGCTCTTGCAGTGCGCGACCGCCGCTTCGAGCGCGGCGCGCACCAGGGTGGCGTGGATGATCATCTCGGAGATCTTCTCCTTGATGTGACCCACGCTGGCGAGCCCGTTGGCTTCGGCGATGAGCTGGGCGAACCCGACCAGTTGATCGGCGCCGTCGGCCATGCCGGAGAGACCGCCGAGACGCTCCCACAGGCCGAGCGAGTGGGCGAAGATCGCGGCGTAGGGCGTCTCGCCGTCGAGGAAGATGCGCTCCTTGGGCACGAACACGTCGTCGAAGATCACGAATCCTTCGGGATAGTGGTACTTGGACGACACCGGGAACGCGCGGGCGTCCTCGTGGCGGGGCGCGTACGTGGTGTTGACGATCTTCACACCCGGCGAGTTGACCGGCACCATGCAGGCGATCGCGTAGTCCTCCTCGTTGCCCTTCATTGCCTTGGTGGGGATCGTCATCAGCTCGTGACCGAGCGAGGCGCCGGTGATGTGGAGCTTGGCGCCGCGGATGACCACGCCGTCCTTGTTGCGCTCGATGACGCGGGTGTAGGCGTCGGGGTCGTCCTGCAGGTGCGGCGGGCGGCTGCGATCGCCCTTGGCGTCGGTGATGCACTGGGTGACGCGGATGTCGCGCTTCTGCGCGTCGTCGACCCAGGCGTACATGCGGTCGATGTACTCCGACTTGACGTCACTCATCTTCCCGGCGGCGGTCATCAACGTCATGATCGAGGTGTGCGTGACGTGGGCCATCATCCCCGCCTTGTGCAGCTCGGGGATCATCGCCCGGAGCTCCTCGCCGGACTTCGGCACCGCCATCAGCGCATTGGTGGCCGACGCATTCGGCGAGTAAGCGGCGTCATAGTTCTGCGCGACCACGTCGACACACTGGCCGAGGATGGGGTGAGCAGGGAGGTCGTCGACGCGACGGCCCTCGAAGTAGGTCGCGCGGCCGTCGTTGAGAGACGTCTTGTACTGGTCACCCGTCATCATGGCGAGATCTCCTACGGGAAGGTTTGCGGCCTAGCCTAGCAGGAGCGGAGAGAACGGGGACGGGTAGACGTGCGGGGTCGCCGGGCGTGGGGCGCCGGGCGGGGTGTGGGCCTTACTCGTCCACCGCGTGACGGACGACGGTCTCGAGACTCGGCGCGTGGACCAGGTAGCGGCCGCCGACGCGAACCGCGGCGAGCCTCCCTTCGGCGATCCAGGTCTGGAGCGTGCGTTGCGCGACGCCGATGTCCCGCGCCGCGGCGCGCGTGTTGAGGAAGATCCGTCGACGCTCCACCGGATCTAGGCGCAGATAGAGCTCGATCAGACCGTCGTTGACGGCGGTGTCTGGCCTGGGCTCTCTCACACGCGATCTCCGGTCCTCGTATTCCACGACGTGCCTCATCTGGTCACACCGATAGAGGGCAAGACTCGTGCCCGCATCGAACATCGCTCGCACGGCGTCGAGGCGCAAGCGAAGGGGCAAATGGACGGGGCTCCGTTTGTATGACTCGCCACGAGCGGGAAGAAGTCCCGCCTTGCTGCATCGCGTCAGGGTGAGCGGAGAAAACCGGGTCGGGGCACGCCCGATGCAGCGTTGCCAAGGGTCCTCTATACAATCCGCCGCGATGTCGAGCCGTTCCAGAACGATGATGCGTCTTCTGAGCTGGTCCGTGATCCTCGCGATCGCGCCGTGGTCGAGCGCGAGCGCCGGCCTGGTCCAGGTCACGCCGAGTCCTCCAGCCGTCACACCTACCGCCACCGCCGCGCCGTCCGAGCTCGCGGCGTTCATCCTCGCCAGCTACACCAAGCACGAGCACGAGATCGCGATGCGCGACGGAGTACGGCTGCACACCGCCGTCTACGTCCCTAAGGACGAGAGCCGTCGCTACGCCATCCTGCTGCAGCGCACGCCGTACAGCACTTCGCCCTACGGAGCCGACAACTACCGCCAGACCCTCGGACCGTCGGAGCGCTTCGCGCGCGACGGCTTCATCTTCGTCTACCAGGACGTGCGAGGCCGCAATCTGTCGGAAGGCGAGTTCATCGAGACCACGCCCCACCGCCCAAA
>DATAFT010000314.1:0-8031 GCA_036257295.1 Thermoanaerobaculia bacterium | reverse complement strand
GCCATCGATTGGCTCGAGGGTCCGGCCCGGGATCGGGCGCGAGCGACCGCAGACCTCTACGCGCGGGTGCTGCCAGGCTTTCTCGAGCGCTTCGGCGCCAAGCTCGACGCCGCCGCGGTGCGGCTCATCGAGCGGCTCGCCAGCGTGCTCGCTTCCGAGCTCGCTCTCGACGATGCTCCGCAGACCATCGTCCACCGCGACTTTCGCGTCGACAACCTGTTGTTCGGCGAGGGTGCCACCGCCCCGCCGGTAACGGTGGTGGATTGGCAGACCGTGGGTCGTGGACCGGCGGCGAGCGACGTGGCCTACTTTCTCGGGGCGAGTCTGCACAGCGCGGAACGGCGAGCGTACGAGCGCGAGCTGCTCGCTCTCTACCTCGACGAGCTCGCCCGTCGCGGGGTCCGTGACCTCGACCGCGATCGGTTCTTCGACCAGTACCGGCGCCACTCGATCAGCGGCATCGTGATGGCGGTGGTGGCGTCGATGATCGTCGAGGTGACCGAGAGAGGCGACGCGATGTTTCTCGCCATGGCGCGCCGGCACGCCGCGCACGCGATCGATACCGACGTCGAGTCGCTGTGGAAGATCGAGGGTCGAGGATAAAAAACTGCGGGGGGACGCGGCCGTCGAAACGACCGCGCCCCCGGATGCCTGCCAGCCATTCCGATCGACGACGCGCGCGGAGGAGGGGGCTGAGCGGCGCCGCCGAGCCGGGTTAGGTACCCCCTGGTTCGCTACCCCGAGCTCACCAAGGGCGACAGGATCGCCCGCAGAGCTTGTACGAGTAGCAAACCAAAAGGGCTATGTCAATGGAGGACAATCAATGTCGGCAAAAGCGCGAGCGGTGGGCGACCAGGTGTTCACTGCGTGCGCATGCGCGTGCACAGGGCGTGGCGGAGGGCCCGGTCTTCGATCGAACCGCTCGTGATCGGCGCGTTTCGACCTGGTCGGTGTTCTCGACTAGTCGGCTTTGTCGGCAGGCGGTCCCGCTTCGAGCAGCTGCTTGATCACGCGATCGAAGTTCTCGAACGATTGCGCGCCACGGATCACCTCGGCCGGCTTCAACTGATCGCCATCCTTGAGCCACCCGATCAGGAACGTGGGGGTGGCGCTGACGCCGGCCTTGGTTGCCTGTTGCAGGTCTGCGTTCACCGACTCTTTGCGTCCCTCTTCTAGGCACGCTTCGAATTCGGCGCGATCGAGCCCGATCTGCTCGGCGTAGGCCGGGAGCGTCTCGGGATTGAGCGCGTTCTGGTTCTGGAACAGGAGATGGTGCATCTCCCAGAACTTGCCCTTGTCGGCGGCGCAGGTGGCGGCCTCCGCGGCCTTGAAGGCGAACGGATGGTTGCGCAGCGGGAAATCCAGCATCGCGTAGCGGACCTTGCCGGTCGAGATGAAGTCCTTCTCGAGCTGCGGATAGGTCTCGCGGGTGTGCCGCGCGCAATAGGGGCACTGGTAGTCGGAGACCTCGACCACCGCGAGCCGGGCTTCAGTCGAGCCCTCGAACGGATGTCCCGCGAGATCGAGAACGACGTTCGGCACCGCTTGGGGCGGGCGGGCCGCTGGCGGGGCCTGCTTGAGGAGCGCCTTGATCTCCTCGAGCGACTTCTGGATCGCTTCCTGACCCTTCTTCAGCGCGTCGATGTCGCGGCGCATCTGCTCGGTGTCGGCCGCCGACCCTGCCGGCGCGGCTGCGCCGGTGGCGCGGTCCTGCGCTTGGACTAGGCCCATGGGCGCGAGCGCGGCGAGTACCAGGGCGAAAACACTCATCCAGTGGCGGAGAAAGGTGCTGCGCTGCGGTTCCATTTCGGTCTCCAAGTCTGTTCTGGAAGGATCGGATTGTCCCACTCGACGACCGGCGCGAACGAGTTTATAATCCCTTCAATTCTGTGCAGGACAACTGCGCAAGCTGGGGACCCGGGGAAGTCAGGCCGTCCGTTTCTTCTTTCAGGATCAGGAACCCACCTCCCGTCTAGGAGGGAGGGAGAGGAGGGCGGTTCGTGAGAGCCGCCCTCCTCTTGGGGATGTCAGGCCGCCGTTGGGTAGTGGCCTCTAGGGTTCGGCGACCTTTTGCGAGAACCCAATACCTTGTTGCCGTGAGTTGTCCCCCCGGCTCGGCTGAAGTTCTCGTACCCCGCGACAGAGCAGCATTCGTGCCAGGCGGCCACTCCTTGATCTTGAAGGGGCTTGGCCGATTGCTTGACCTTCTTTGTCAGACTGGTTGGACGCCCAACGACAAGCATTGACTCTGGGTTGCTGAGTATCTGCGCACCGTCATGCGGGCCGTCATGCGGGCCGGCGCGCCGCGGAAGGTCCGCAGCCCCGGCTCCACCCAATAAGGGTCTGCCTGGGTCGCCCGCGATACAGGGTGCGGCGACGCGGGTCGGCCTTGGCCGCCGCGGCGGATTCCGGTATCGTCGAACGGTAGTCCTTCTGGATCCACGCGTTTGAGCCCGAGTCCGATCGACGGCGCGCGAGCTGTCAACACCCCGCCGAATTTCGGCGGAGCTCGGCATCCGTGTCGCCGTCGCCTCGCGCGCAACGCCTCGCCTCGCGCCTGAGCTCGAAGTAGAGAGGTGGTTCAAATGGATGAGACTCGACTTCCAGACGACTCGACGCCCGGCGCCGACCCCGTACCCGGCGGTGTCTCGCGGCGCGGCTTCATCAAGGGCGTGATCGCGAGCGGCGCCACCGCGTACGGCGCGAGTTACCTCTTCCGCCAAGCCGGGACCGCCGGCGCGCAGCCCGCCGCCGGCGCCGCCGAGCGCCTCGTCACTCTCAAGGTGAACGGTCAGGCCCGCCGCGTCGACGTACTGCCGAACGAGCAGCTCGCGATGACGCTGCGCTACAAGCTCGGTTTGACGGGAACCAAGCTCGGCTGCGATCGCGCCGAGTGCGGCGCCTGCACCGTGTTGCTCGACGGCGAGCCGCATTATGCGTGCTCGATCCTCACGCACCAGGTGCGCGGCCGCGAAGTGACGACCATCGAAGGCCTCGAGGGTCCCGACGGAAAGCTCCATCCGGTGCAACAGGCGGTGTGGGACGAAGCCGGTTTCCAGTGCGCGTTCTGCGCCCCCGGTTTCATCATGGCGATGGTGGCGACATTGCGCAGCAACCCCGACGTGACGCGCGACGAGATGCGTCACGCCTTGTCGGGCAACCTCTGTCGCTGCGCCGACTACAACAAGATCCTCAACAGCGCGATGCGCGCCGCCGAATACGTCAAGAGGGTGTGACCGCAATGCGGAGGGCTCGATAGATGGCCAGGACCTATCACGGCACCAACTACACGCCGCCCGATCACTACGCCAAGGTCACCGGGCGCGCCCGCTACGCCGAGGACTGGCGCGCCGACGGCATGCTGTTCGCCAAGTGCATGCTGTCGCCGATGCCGCACTGCCGGGTGCGGGGCAAGATCGACGCGACGGCCGCGCTGGCGATGCCGGGCGTGCACGCGATCCTCACCCAGGAGGACCTCCCCGAGCACGATCCGCTCGACGAGACCTGCGTCACCAACGAGCCCCTCTTCGAAGGACAGGCGATCCTCGCCGTCGCCGCCGACAGCGAGTGGATCGCCGCGGACGCGATCGAGAAGATCAAGGTCGATCTCGAGCCGCTCCCGTTCGCGCTCGATCCGCTCGACAGCCTGCGTCCCGGCGGCCCCAACGCGCGCCGCGACGGCAACGTGATCGTGCGCGACACGCCGTCCGAGCCGGGCAAGCCGCCCAAGAACGTGGTCAAGGAGCAGAAGTGGACCGCCGACGCGTTCGCCGCGGCCGGTGGAGCGCGCCTGCCCGACGGCGAGGCTCACGTGGAGTGGGCGATCGGAGACGTCGGCAAGGGATTCGAGGAGGCCGACTTCGTCATCGATCGGCCGCTCTACCACCAGTCGAACACTCACCATCCGCTCGAGCCGCGCTCGTGCATGGCGTACTGGCAGGGCGGCAAGCTCTTCCTCTACCCCTCGACGCAGTCGATCACGATCACGCACGCGGTCACCGCCGCGTCGCTGGGGGTTCAACCCCAGGACTACGTCCTCATCTGTGAATTCTGCGGCGGTGGATTCGGCTCCAAGATCATCGGCACCGTGAACATGCCGATCCCGGCGCTGCTGGCGAAGAAGACCGGCCGCCCGGTGATGCACCGCGTGTCGCGCTATGAGGAAAACTACATGGGCCGCGCCCGCACCGGCTTCCAGGCGCAGGCCAAGATGGGGTTCCGCAAGGACGGGCGCCTGGTCGCGCTCGATCTCTATCTGGTGCAGGACAACGGGCCGTACTCCATCCAGAGCGACATGAACTCGGCGGGCGCGGTGGCGTCGCTTTCGTACCAGCCGGTGAACATGCGCTTCCGCGCGGTGTCGGTCCTCACCAACACGCCGCCGCGCTTCGCGCAGCGCGCGCCCGGCGGCGCTCAGATCACGGCGATGCTCGAGCCGCTGCTCGACGCCGCCGCCGAGAAGCTCGGCGTCGACCGGCTCGAGATGCGCCGGATCAACGCGCCCGACTCGTCGTCGAAGTTCGACGGCAACCAGGGCCCGCTCACCAGCGCGCTCGTCCGCGAGGCGATCGACAAGACCAAGACGCTGGTCGACTGGGACAACGTCAAGAAGCTGTCGCGCCAGAAGAAGGGCACCAAGGTCACCGGCGTCGGCGTCGCGCTGTCGAGCTACACGGCGGGCGCGCTCGGGTTCGACGGACTGATGGTGCTGCGGCCCGACGGCAAGCTCGAGCTTCACACCGGCGTCGGCAACCTGGGCACCCACTCCTTCTCCGACACCGCGCGCACCGCGGCGGAAGTGCTCGATTTTCCGTGGGAGAAGGTGGAGCTGATCTGGGGCAACACCTCGAAGGGGCTGCCCTGGACCAGCGTCCAGGCCGGCTCGATGACCACGCATTCGGCGACTCGCGCGATCCACGCGGCGTCGATGGATCTCAAGAAGAAGCTGCAGGAGATCGCCGCCAAGGATCTGGGCGGGTCACCGGACGCCTACGAGGTCTCCAACGAGCGCGTTCACCGCAAGGGCGCGCCCGGCTCGGGAATGACACTGGCCAAGGCGGCCGAGCGGGCGATCGCGCTGGGCGGCAAGTTCGACGGTCACGAGCTGCCCGAGGACATCAATCCCTACACCAAGGGCGGCGCTCAGGTCGTCGTGGGCAAGGGCGCGGTGGGTGTCGCCAAGGACAACTACGAGCGGGCCGGCTCGATCTACTCGTTCGTGGTCGGCTTCGCGCGCGTCGAGATCGACACCGAGACCGGCGACGTCGAGATCATGGACTACGCCGCGGTGACCGATTGCGGCCGCGTCATGAATCCGCGCAGCCTGGCCGCGCAGCTCCACGGCGGCGCGATCCAGGGCTTCGGCATGGCGCTCGGGCAGAAATGGATCTTCGATCCGCAGTGGGGGCAGTCGTTCACGCACCGCTTCTACAGCGCGCGGCCCCCCTCCATCCTCGACGTTCCCTCGGTGCTCAAGGCCGACTTCGTCAACGTGCCCGACCCGCACACCCCGGTAGGCGCCAAGGGCATCGGTGAGCCGCCGATCGGCGCCGGGGAAGCCGCGCTGGTGTGCGCTATCTCGGACGCGCTGGGCGGCCATCAATTCGGCCGCACGCCGATCATGCTCGACATGATCCTCAACGCGCTCGAAGGCCGTCCCGACTACTACCAGCCGTTCACCACCCTCACCTAGGGAGTAGGGAGAGCTGACATGTCCATGATCCGCGACATGATGCCCGGTTTCGAGCTCTTCCAGCCTGCGACGGCGCAGGACGCGGTGGCGCTGCTCGAGCGCTACGGCGACGACGCTTGGGCGCTCGCCGGAGGCCTCGACACCTTCGACTGGCTCAAGGACCGCATCAAACGTCCGCGCGCCGTGGTCGACCTCGGCGCGATCGAGTCGCTGCGCGGCGTGCGCGCGGCCGCGGGCGGCGGTCTCGAGATCGGCGCCATGACGACGCTGACTGAGGTGTCTCGCGACGCCTCAGTGAAGGAGAGCTACGCGCTGCTCGCCAAGGCCGCGGGGCTGGTGGCGACGCCGCAGATCCGCAATCAGGGAACGATCGGCGGCAACGTGTGCCAGGACACGCGCTGCTGGTACTACCGCGGCGGCTGGCCGTGCTACCGCGCCGGCGGCAACATCTGCTACGCCGACACGCCCGCGTCGATGAACCGCGAGCATTGCGTGTTCGGCGCCAGCCGCTGCGTCGCGGTCAACCCGTCCGATACGGCGGGCGCGCTGGTCGCGCTCGACGCCAGCATGGTCGTGCTGGGCCGCGGCGGGGAGAAGGTGGTGAAGGCGGAGGAGTTCTTCATCGGACCCGCGGTCGACATCACGCGCATGACCGTGCTGCGACCGGGCGAGATGCTGACCGCGATCCGGCTGCCGGCGGAGTGGGCGGGCGCGCACTACTACTTCGAGAAGGCGCGCGACCGGCAGAGCTGGGACTTCGCGCTGGTGTCGGTGGCCGCCGCGATGAAGGTCGAGGGTGGGACCGTGCGCGACGTGCGACTGGTGGCGAACAGCGTGGCTCCCTATCCGATGCGCTTGAAGGCCGCCGAGGCCCAGGTGCGCGGCAAGACGGTCGACGAGCGCGTGGCGCAGTCGGCGGGCGATATCGCGGTTCGCGGCGCGCGGCCGCTGCACCAGAACAGCTTCAAGGTGCCTTTGATGCGCAACCTGGTCCGGCGCGCGGTGCGTGAAGCAACCGCGACCACGACGGCCTGACGAGGGACGAGATGGAGCTCATCCAACGCACCAGCAATCCTTGGGGCCAGGAAGTCCTGGTCCGCATCTCCTGGGACCTCTTCTTCATCGCGCTCGCCGCCGGAGCGCTGTTCTGCATCATCCATCTGGTGCTGCGTCCGCGTTGGCTCAAGCGCGAGGCGGCCGCGGCCAAGGCGCCCGCCGGTTTCGTGTCGGGTAGCGGGGCCGCGAGCGGTGCGGGATCCGAGCGTGTCGTCCGGCACGGACTCACCGCGCGCCTGTTCCACGGAGTGATGGCGATCGCGATGATCGTGCTGCTCCTGACCGGGTTCCTGCCCAAGGTCGGCATCCAGTTCGGTCAGTGGCTCACGCTGCACTGGATCTTCGGAGTGGTGCTGATCGCGTCGATCGTGTTCCACATGATCCACGCCACCTTCTTCCTGCGCCTGCGCGACATCCTGATCGGGCCGCGCGACGTCAAGGAGTGGTTCCAGGAGATCCGCTACATGCTCGGCGGCTCGACGCCGCCGGCGAAGCCCGGCAAGTATCCGGTCGACCACAAGATGTACCACGCGGCCGTCACCGTCGCCGGCTTCGCCGCGATGATCACCGGCGTGCTGATGATGTTCCGGATCGACACCCCGATCTTCGCGCGCAACCCGTATCTGTACACCGACTCGACCTGGGGCTGGATCTACGTCCTCCACGGGGTCGGCGGCGTGCTGCTGGTGGCGCTCACCATCACCCATGTCTACTTCGCGATTCTGCCGGAGAAGCGGTGGATCACGAGGTCGATGATCAAGGGGTGGGTGACGCGCGGAGAGCTGGTGGCCCATCACGATCCGGCGCGGTGGGACCCGGGCAACGCCGACGACCGAGCCGCCGCAGCGGCCAAGATCGCGCGCGAGAGCGCGTAGCGACCGCGGGCCGGTTCACTTCCTGAGCGTCTCGACCAGCGTCCTCGCCTTCTGGGCGCGGCCCGGGTCACCGGCGTAGTCGAACAACACCGCCAGGTTGTTCAGGACGTCCGGATCTCCCGGGTAGAGCAGTGCCGCCTCCGTGAGCTCGTCGGCGATCGCTCCGACCGCTTCGCGATCGGGCGCGAGGCTGTTCCACACCGTGTCGTCGCGCGTGCTTCGCGCGCCGGCAGCGCGACTCATCGCGGAATCGTATTCGCCGACCAGTAACTGGGAGAGGCGACCGAGCGCATGCAGGTTGGCGAAGGTGGCTCCGCCGGCTCGCGCCGGCGCGATCTGACTCTCGCCACGCCGCCACGCGGACGTCCACCGAGCCGAGATCGCGAGCGAGCGCTCGACTTCGGAGGG
>DATAFT010000606.1:0-6844 GCA_036257295.1 Thermoanaerobaculia bacterium | reverse complement strand
TCCTGGGGCCACGACGAGTACCTCTACCACGTGACCAAGGACTACCTGCCGGAGCCGGCGCTCTACATGATCCGGTATCACTCCTTCTACGCCGCGCACCGCGAGGGGGCGTACGCGCATCTGATGGACGATCACGACCAGCAGATGTTCGCGTGGGTGCGGGCGTTCAATCCCTACGATCTCTATTCCAAGAGCGACGTTCCGCCCGATGCCGCGGCGCTGCGGCCGTACTACGAGGAGCTGGTGGCGAAGTACCTGCCGCCGGTCCTGCGCTGGTGATGCGGCACCCGGCGGCCCCGGACCCCCTTGTCTGGTAGCGCGACCGGCACGGCTCCATCGACTCGCTCGCGCACCGAGAGCTTGGCTCCGGTGGCCATCGCGGTCGTGTTCTTCGTGGTCGGCCTGGTGGGGATCCTCCACCACGAGATGTGGCGCGACGAGATCGAGATCTGGATGCTCGCCACCGACAGTCCGACGCTATCGGCGCTGATGACCAACATCAGCACGCAGCCACATCCGCCGCTCTGGTACCTGCTCACCTGGTTCCTCGCGCGCGTCACCAGCGACCTGCGCGCGATGCAGCTCCTGAGTCTCGCGATCGGCACCGGCACCGCGTATCTCTTCGCCAGCCGTGCGCCGCTCCCTCTCCTCCACCGCGCGCTCTTCTGCTTCGGCTACTTCCCGCTGTTCGAATACACCATCATCAGCCGCAGCTACGGTCTCGACCTCTTCTTCTCGATCGCGTTCTGCGTGCTCTACGCCAAGGAGAGGCGTCGCTATCCGTGGCTCGCCCTCACTCTCGCGCTGCTCGCGAACGTGCATCTCCTGGGGACGGTGATCGCTGGACTCCTCTTTCTTTTGTTGGCCTGGGACGCCGTCGCACTAGCCCAACAGCACCGCGCCGGGTGGCGGGTGTGGGGGAGCCTGGCGGCGGCGGCCGGCGGCATCCTGCTGGGCTTGAGCGAAGGGCTGCTCGCCGCCGCGCGCATGGGCGCCGAGCACGTGCACCGCGCGCCGATCGACACGACCTGGATCGAGGGAACACTGGCCTCCATCGTCAATGCCTACCTCCCGCTCCCCGACATCTTCGAGCGCACCTTCTGGAACTCGAGCTTCCTCGCGCTGGTCCCGGCACGGTGGGCCGAGATTTTCACCGTCGGTCTCGCCATCGTCCTCTTCGCGTCGTGCGCGGCGGCACTGCGGCGATCGCGCATCCTGCTCGCGCTCTACACCGGCGGCACGCTGGCGATGCTGGTGGTGTTCGCCGAGAAGTCGTCGGCCTACATGCGGCACTACGGCCATCTCGCGATCCTCTTCATTGCGATGCTGTGGCTCTCGGCGTCGCGCGACGCGCGCGCCCGCGCGCTGGTTGGCCCTGCCAGCGTCACGCTCGCTGTCGTGCTCGCGCTCCATGTCGGCGGCGGGGCGTTCGCCTACGGCGCGGACCTGAAGTATCCGTTCTCGCGATCCCAGGATGCCTCGCGATTCCTCGCCGCCAAGCCGGAGTTGACCGACGCGACGCTGGTCGGCAGCATCGACTACACGGCGCAGCCGTTCGCCGCGTACCTGGGCAAGAGCATCTATTACCCCGACCAGCAGCGGTTCGGCACCTTCATGACCTGGGGACCCGAGCGCGAGGTCGTGCGCTACCAGCGCGTCCTCAAGGACGCGATCCGGCTGCATCGCGAGAGCGCCAAGCCAGTCGTCCTCATTCTCGACTACAACCCGAAGGTCGGCGCCGTCGGCGATCGCTGCCGCGCCGACGATCAGTTCGAGGTCGAGCTGCTGGCAGCCTTTCAGTGCGCGATCGTGAGCGAGGAGAGCTACTGGCTGGCCCTGCTGCGCGAGACGCCGGCCGACGGCGCGCCGGCCAAGGCTTGCGTCTCGCATCGCGCCCTCCCGGTCGGTCCCCATGTCGAGATCCCGCGCATCCAGGACGCGGAGGCCGCTCGGCGCGCGCGGCGCCACGCCCGTCGGGGCGAAGCTGTACCGCCCGCCGCCGCGAGCGCGCCAGCGGCCACCGAGGGCCATCGCCGACAGCGCGAGCGAGCGGCCCGCAAGACGGAGCGAGCGGCCTCCGACAGCGCCATTCCCCGACAGTGGCGCATCGCCGGCTGCGCCGCCGAGCCCGAGTAGCCCGCTACCTGGCGCGCGGCTGGCCCATCCCCGGTTGGGGTGGGGGGGGCACCGCGACCGCGGCGACTCCCACCACCACCGCCGGAAAGACGTGGAACACGAGCCGCGGGAAGCTCGACAAGACCGAGAACTGGTAGTCGAACGACGCGGTGAAATAGCGCAACACGTAGCCGGCGAGCAGCAAGGTGACGACCGCGCCGACCAGCCGCGTGTCGCGTCGCAGCAGAAGGAGCGGCAGCAAGAACAGGACGAGCGGCGCCAGATGCCACTCGGGCCGCAGCATCGCCTGCCACAGCGAGACCGCGATCGCCGGCGCGCGGTCGAGCTGCAGCGCGCTGCTCTGTGGATCGCGGAACAGATCGTGGCGCAAGCCCTGAATCAGCCATGGGGCCGCGGCGATCGCGGCGGGTGTGGCGAGGCGGAGAACGGTGCCGCCGAGCGATCGCAGCCGTGACCCCCCGCCCAACGACGCTCGCCGCCACAGGCCCGCGACGATCAGGAGTCCAGCGAGCGGGATGCCCTCTAGCTTGGCCGATGCGGCCAACGCCGCGAGCGCGCCGAGCTGGAGCTCGCCTCGAGCGCAGACCGGGCGTACCAGCGCCGGCAGCGCCGCGGTCAAGGCGAACGCGATGATCCAGTCGACGCTGCCCGCCATCAGATGGCCGACGGCGAACACGCCGATCGCGAGCGTCAGGATCGCGAACACCCAGCGCGCCCAGTCCCGGCGCACGCTCCAGGCGTCGAGCGCCTCCCGCGCCGCGATCAACAGCGCCGCGAACCACACCGCCGACCACAGCAGTAGCGCCGGCTCGGAGAAGCGACCTGCGATCAAGGACTGGAGCGCGTACAGCTCGGGCACGAGCTGCGGATAGTCGCGGTGAGCGACCAGGTTCCACTCTTGCCCGAGGAAGTCGTAGTCGATCCCGCCCAGCAGGAAGTAGCGGTGCCCCTTGATCCCCCAGTGGTAAACGAAGTCGGGAAAGGCGATGCGCTCGGACGCGGCGAGCACGGCGAAGAAGGCGACCACGGCGGCGGCCGCGAGTCCCGCCCAGCCGAGGCGAAGCGACCCGGCGCGATCGGGTCCCGCGTCGTGGTCGCGACGACGCCCGGCAGCGAGGCGGCGAACGAGGACCGCCATCGCCAGAACGATCCCGGCCACCACCGTGACCCGCCAGCGCAGCCCGACCAGGTCGAGCCAGGCCAGGACGGCGTGGATCAGGACCAGACCCGTCGACAGGTAGAGGGCGGCCCGGAACGCGCGCGTCTCCCCGGGCCCTGCGATCCAACGACCGAAGCACCAACCGATCGCGACCGCCCCCGTCAGCACGGCCGAGAAAGCCAGGAACGGCACCGGCGGATTCTTCCATGGGCCCGGCAGCCAAAGGATGGTAGAAACCATCCTTTGGCTGCTATGCTCACGCGCCCTCGGAGCTATCCCATTTCGATGCCCTCGGTGACCGATTCCTTTGCACGCAGCGGCTCGAGCCGCGGGCACTCGCGCGGTCATCGCGATCCTTTTCCACCAGCCCGTTTCGCTTCGGACCAGGAGACAGCATGAACTTCGATTTCTCCGACGCCCAGAAGATGCTCAAGACCCAGGCGCGCGACTTCCTCAAGAGCGCCTGCCCGACCACGGTGCCGCGCCGCATCCTGGACGGTAACGAGCCCTATGCCGCCGAGCTGTGGAAGGGAATCGTCGACCTCGAGTTCACCGGGATCTCGATCCCCGAGCAGTACGGCGGGATCGGCTACGGCTACCTCGAGCTGTGCTGCGTCGCCGAGGAGCTCGGCCGCGCGGTGGCGCCGGTGCCGTTCTCTTCCTCGGTGTATCTCGCGACCGAGGCGATCCTCGCCGCCGGCAGCGAGGAGCAGAAGAAGAAGTATCTGCCTCAGCTCGCCGCGGGCAAGCTGATCGGCACGTTCGCGCTGGCCGAGGGAGCCAAGGTCCCGACCGCGAAGAACCAGGAAACCAAGCTCGAGGGCGGCAAGGTCACCGGTGAGAAGCTCCCGGTGCCCGACGGCGACGTCGCCGACTTCGCCATCGTGGTCGCGAGCTCATCACGCGGGCCTTCGCTCGCGATCGTCGACCTCAAGGGATCAGGCGTCAAGCGCGAGGCGGTGGCGACCATCGATCCCACCCGCTCGCACGCGCGGGTCCACTTCAGCGGCGCGCCCGGCGAGCTGCTCGGCGTCGAAGGCAAGGGCTGGGAGCTCAAGGAGTCGATCTTCGACCGAGCCGCCGTCCTCTACGCGATGGAGCAGCTCGGCGGCTCCGACGCCTGTCTCGCGATGTCGGTCGACTACGCCAAGGGTCGCTACGCGTTCGGGCGTCCGATCGGCTCGTTCCAGGCGATCAAGCACAAGCTGGCCGACATGTACATCAAGAACGAGCTGGCGCGCGCCAACTGCTACTACGGAGCCTGGGCCCTGCAGTCGGGCGCGAAGGAGCTGCCGGTGGCGGCTGCCGGCGCGCGCATCAGCGCGACGCAGGCCTACCACTTCGCCTCGAAGGAGAACATCCAGACCCACGGTGGCATCGGCTTCACGTGGGAGCACGACTGCCATCTCTTCTATCGCCGCTCGAAGCTGCTGTCGCTCGTCCTCGGCAGCCTCCACTCCTGGAAGGACCGCTTGATCACGCATCTCGAGAAGCAGGCGGAAGGCTCCGCGGCGTCCGCGGCGGCCTGAACGGGCCGGCGCAAGAGAGAGGTAGCAGCAATGGATTTCAACGACACGCAACAGGAATCTCAGTACCGCCAGCAGGTCCGCACCTGGCTCGACGCCAACGCCGGCGGTCTCAAGCCCACCGGACCCAGCGTGTTCGACGCCCAGACGCGCCGGGGCGAGGCCGACTACGTCGAGCGCGCCAAGGAGTGGCAGGCCAAGAAGACCGACGCCGGCTACGGCGTCATCCAATGGCCGAAAGAGTACGGCGGCGCCGGCGGCTCGCAGATGCAGGCGATCATCTACCGCGAGGAAGAGGCGCGCTACGAGGTGCCGGCCGGCGTGTTCGACATCGGGCTCGGCATGTGCGGCCCGGTATTGATGATGTACGCCGACGAGGCCACCAAGAGGCGACTGCTTCCGAGCATGGCGCGCGGCCAGGACATCTGGTGCCAGCTCTTCTCCGAGCCGATCGCCGGCTCCGATCTCGCCGGCCTGCGCACGCGCGCGCAGCGCGACGGTGACGACTGGATCGTCAACGGGCAGAAGGTGTGGACCTCGGGCGCGCACTACTCGCGCTACGGGATCCTGGTCACCCGCCACGATCCGACCATGGCCAAGCACAAGGGCCTCACCTTCTTCTGGCTCGACATGAAGAGCCCCGGCGTCGAGGTGAAGCCGATCCGCCAGATCTCCGGCGCCTCCAACTTCAACGAGGTCTTCTTCACCAACGTGCGCATCCCCGACTCGCAGCGACTCGGCGAGGTGGGTGAAGGCTGGCAGGTCTCGATCACCACCCTGATGAACGAGCGCCTGGCGGTGGGCACGGTGGGCGCGCCGGACTTCAAGGAGATCTTCGCGCTCACGCGCCGGGTCGCACTCGGCGACCAGCCGGCGATCAAGAGCGCCGCGGTGCGCTCACGCCTGGCCGACTGGTACGTCGAGGCCGAGGGCTTGCGGCTCACCAAGGCGCGCACGATGACCCGGCTCTCGCGCGGCGAGACGCCCGGTCCGGAAGCGTCGATCGCGAAGCTGGTGGGCGGCGTCAAGCAGCAGGAGATCGGCTCGTTCGGCGCCGACCTGCTCGAGCAGGCGGGCGCCGTGCTCGACAGCGACGTGCTGCCGGGTCACGGCATGTTCCAGCAGGCGTATCTGGCGTCGCCGGGCATTCGCATCGCCGGCGGCTCGGACGAGATCCTGCGCAACATCATCGCCGAGCGCGTGCTCAACCTCCCGGGCGACATTCGCGTCGACCGCGACGTGCCCTACAACGAGATCCCGACCGGCAAGGGGTAGGGGCGGTTCCGCCCTCCTCCGCCTTCGACTCGCTCACCGAGGCGGACCTTCGCCGGCGCCGAGGCGTCAAGTGGACGCAGTACGCGCCGGAGGTCCTGCCGATGTGGATCGCCGACCAGGACTTCCCGCCGGCGCCGCCGATCCAACGGGTGCTCGACGAGATGGTCCGAGTGGGCGACCTCGGCTACCCCGTTCGCCCCTGGCTCAATCCGCTGCCCGCGCTGTTCGCCGAGCGCCAGGCGGCTCGCCACGGGTGGACGCCCGACCCGTCGCGCGTGCGCGTCCTCACCGACGTGCTCCAGGCGATGGAGGCGTCTCTCCTTCTCCACGGCTCACCCGGCGACGGGGTCATCGTGCAGACCCCGATCTACCCGCCGTTCCTCGAGGCGGTTCGCACCACGCGCCGCGAGCTGGTCGAGAATCGACTGCTCCCGCCGCCGCTCGCGGGCGGTAGCGGCGCCGAGGCGCCCGGTCGCCGCTGGGAGATCGACCTCGTCGGCTTCCGCGCGGCTGCCAAGCGGGCGCGCGTCTTCCTGCTTTGCAACCCGCACAACCCGACCGGTCGCGTCTTCACCCGCGCCGAGCTCGAGGCGATGGCCGAGATCGCGGTCGAGCACGACCTGGTCGTCTTCGCCGACGAGATCCACCAGGACCTGCTCTTTCCAGGTCATCGGCACGTGCCCTTCGCGAGCCTCGGCGACGAGGTCGCGCGGCGCACCGTGACGTTCACCTCGGCCACCAAGTCGTG
>DATAFT010000587.1:0-10285 GCA_036257295.1 Thermoanaerobaculia bacterium | reverse complement strand
GATCCAGTGGTCACCGAGCGTGAAGCGATCGCGGGCGTAGAACGACGTGACCTCGGTTGAGGTGTCGCTCTGGGTGAATCCCGTGGAGAGATTGGTGTTGCCGTCGTCGAGCATGTCGGCCGTCCGGCGATCGAACCAGATGCAGTAGCGGGCGAAAAGGATGTTGCAGTTCTCGAAGCCGGCCGGGGTGAACGCGGTGAAGTCGGGGCCGACGTAGAGATCGACCACGCGCACGTTCGAGTTCCACTCGACCTCCTGCCAGTCGGCGCCGAACTTGAGCTCGTGGCTCTCGCTCGGGAACCAGGTACCCGCGAGGTTGGCCTGATCGCGCGGGTACTCGTTGAGACCGAAGCCGTTGTCGAGGATCCAGCCGTTGTGCCAAGTGCTGTCGTCGCGGCTGTCCCAGTAGCTCGCGAAGTTGTTACCCGGCCAGTGCGGTCCGGCCGAGGGGTTGCCCGGGAATCGCGGATCCTGCTGCTTGGCCGCGATCGCCGCCTCGACGCTGGTGTTCTCGTCTCCGGTCGGCTCCGCCAGGTACTTGTTCTCGTCGGAGGTCTGAGTGGCTAGCTTGGTCTCGAGGAAGAAGTCGCTCGAGATCGACCAGTTCCAGCTCAGAGTGGCAAGGTCGCCCGCGATGTCGTGAGGCGTCGGGTTCCACCGATCGTGTGACGGGGTGTGGAAGTAGATGCGCTTCGACGGCGCGTCGATGTAAGAGCCCGAGAGCTGATGCGCCTGGCTGGGCTGGAAGCTCAACTTGCCGATGCGCGCTTTGAACTCGAAGCTGCCGTCGACGATCTCCTGGTCGAGAGTCTTGTCCAGATTCAGCGTGTCGTTTTCGCTCACCGCGGCGAAGAACCACGCCTTGTCCTTGACGATCGGTCCGCCCAGCGCGAGCTCGTAGTTGTTGGAGTGGCCATCCTCGCCCGGCAGCCGCTTGAGGAAGTTGGTGGGGTAGGGCGGCCGGGGAGTCACTATGAACGGGTTGTTCGGATTCTGATAGGTGGTCGGGAACTCCTTGTTGTCTAGCTTCGGCTGGTCCTTCCAATCCGCGGTCCAATCGGTGTCGGAACGACCGTAGAGGAAGTCGCCGTGGAAGACGTTGGTGCCCGACTTGATGATCACGTTGGTGGTCGAGCCGACCACGCGGCCGTACTCGGCGCTCATGCCGCCGGCCTCGAGCGCGATCTCGGTGGTGGCGGTGGTGGGCACGAACACCCGGCTGCCGCCGAAGCGCGCGAACGAGGTGTCGACGCCGTCGATGAACACCGAGTTGTCGGCGAAGTGCGAGCCGTTGACCTGCGGGCGCGTGCCCTGGATGGCGCCGTTCTCGGCGTCGCTGGTGACACCGGGAAGCATGTTGATGACGCCGTAGTAGGTGCGGTTCTCACCGGCCGCCTGCGCGCCCACCTCGCTGGTGACCGTGCTGCCGGCGGAAACGTTGAATTTGTCCACCATCGGCGCCTCGGAAGTGACGGTGATCGTCTCCGCCGTCTCCAGGCGCAGGGTGAGGTTCACATCCGCCTTGCCGCCGGCGTTCACATTCACCTCATTGTGACCTTCCGTGAAGCCCTCGAGTGAGGCCTTCACGGTGTAGGCGCCTGGCGGGACGAGGCTGAAGCGGTAGGTGCCGCTCTCGTTGGTGACGGTCGTCTGTTCGCCGCGGCCGCCGACGAGGGTGACCTGCACGCCAGGCAGGGCCTCGCCATCGGCGTTGACGACTTTGCCCGCGACCAGCCCGGACTCGGGTCCGTCGGCTAGGGCTGTCGAAGTGAGTAGTAGGACCAGGAATCCGAACGCGAGAGCTCGACGCATGAATCGCCCTCCAGAAAGGGGTTGGCTGCGGTCGGATTCCGGATCGTCCTGGGCGTAGAAAGGACGACCACGATCCCCGGCCGAGCACCTCCGGCAGTGTCCGGGGACCCGATTCGGAACCGACGACTCGCTCGGGCGCAAAAAAAGGCGCCCGAAAACGAACAGCTAAAGGAAAATCTGGGCCGATTCTACGTTCCTCCCGCGTTGGGGCGCAAGACTTCGTTGTAAAAAAAATCGAATTCGTCTACCCGTGGTGTCGCAGGCCTTTCGCGGGCCGGGGCCGCGGGCGGCGCAACGCACGTTCTCGTCTACACTTGAACCGATGCACGGGCACGCGCACGCGCACCATCACCACCAACTCGGTGGGCGAGACGCCACCCCGCCCCATCGCCCGTTCGCGATCGGGGTCGCCCTCAACCTGTTGTTCGTCGGCGTCGAAGCCGCGGCGGGGCTGTGGGGAGGATCGCTCGCGCTCCTGGCGGATGCCTCGCACAACCTCGGTGACGTGGGAAGCCTGCTCCTGGCGTGGGGCGCGGCTCTGATCGCCACCACCCGGCCGACCGAGCGACGGACCTACGGGCTGCGCCGCGCCACCATCCTCGCGGCGCTGGCGAGCACGGTTCTCCTCCTGATCGCGCTGGGGGCGATCGCGTGGGAAGCGATCCACCGGCTACGCGAGCCGGCGCCGGTGGCGTCGCTCGCGATCATGGTGGTGGCCGGCGTCGGAGTCGTGGTCAACGGCTCGACCGCGCTCCTGTTCGCGCGCGACAGCCGGGGCGATCTCAATCGCCGCGGTGCGTTCCTGCACATGACGGCGGATGCCGGCGTCTCACTCGCCGTGCTCCTCGGCGGCGTCGCCATCGCGCTCACCGGATCGGTGTGGGTGGATCCGTTGTTGAGCCTGGTCGTGGTCGTCCTGGTCCTGGTCTCGACCTGGTCGCTCGCGCGCGAGTCGTGGAACCTGGCGGTCGACGCGGTGCCCCGCGAGATCGATCCCGGCCGCGTCCGCAGCTATCTGTTGACGCAGACCGGCGTCGCCGACGTCCATGATCTGCACATCTGGGGTCTGTCGACGACACAGTGCGCTCTCACGGCTCACCTCGTCATCCCGGAGGGTGGAGCGAGCGACGACTTCCTCCATCGGTTGTCACGCGAGCTCGAGCGCCGGTTCGGTATCGGTCACGCCACCATTCAGATCGAGCGCGGCGATGCCGAGCATCCCTGCGGCGTGTTGGAGGATTGTCGATGAGCCAGCCTTACGAGATCGCCGGCGCGCCCCGCTACCCGTTCGCGTCGCGCGGCACGCCGTTCCAGGTGAGCCGCACCGAGGGTTGCTACCTGATCACGCCCGACGGTCGTCGCGTGCTCGATGCCGCCGGCGGCGCGATCGTCGTCAACATCGGCCACGGCCGCCGCGAGGTGGCCGAGGTCTACGCGCAGGCGGCGCAGGAAGCGACCTACGTGGTGCCTCCGTTCGTGACCACCAGCCGCGCCCGACTCACCGAGCGTCTGCTCGATCGTTGGCTACCCACGGGGCTCACGCGCGTCGCCTTCACCTGCGGCGGCTCCGAGTCGGTCGACGCCGCGGTTCGGCTGGCGCGCTCGCATCACCTCGCCGCGGGCCGGCCGAGCCGCTACAAGGTGATCGGACGCGAGCTCTCGTACCACGGCACCACCCTGGCCACGCTCGCGGTCGGCGGCCACGGCAAGCGGCGGGCTGGCTTCGAGCCCCTGCTGCTGCCGCACCCGAAGGCGCCGGCGTGCTACTGCTTCCGCTGCCCGCTCGACAAGAGCTATCCCGAATGCGAGGTGGCCTGCGCCGACGCCATCGAAGAGACCATCCTGCGCGAGGGAGCCGACACCATCTCCGCGTTCATCGCCGAGCCGATCGGCGGCTCGACCGCCGGCGCGCTGGTGCCGCCCGACGAGTACTGGCCGCGCGTGGTCGAGATCTGCCGGCGTCACGGAGTGCTGGTGATCGCCGACGAGGTGATGACCGGCTACGGCCGCACCGGGAAGAAGTTCGGCGTCGACCATTGGAGCGTAGTGCCCGACATCCTGATCGGCGGCAAGGGCCTCACCGGTGGCTACGCACCCATGGGTGCCGTGATCGCCACCGAGGAAGTGGTCGATCCGATCATCGCGGCGGGTGAGGAGCTCATGTTCTACACCTACAGCGCGCATCCCGCCGGGTGCGCTGTCGCCGACAAGGTGCTCGAGATCCTCGAGCGCGAGCAACTGGTCGAGCGCGCCGCGGCGATGGGCCGCGTCCTCCGCGCTCGGCTCGAGCGCTTGGCGTCGCATCCCAACGTCGCCGACATTCGCGGCCGCGGTCTGTTGCAGGCGGTGGAGCTGGTGCGCGATCGCGCGACCGCGGAGCCTTTTTCCAAGGAGGCGCGACTCACCAGCAAGGTGGTCGCGGCTGGTCTATCGGAAGACGTCTTCTTCTATCCGGGCGGCACCGACCCCGCGCGTGACGTGATCACTCTGGGCCCTCCGTTCGTCATCACCGAGGCGGAGATCGATCGGCTGGTCGACGTGCTCGAGAGCGCGATCACCAGTGCGGTGGCGCGCGCCGAGGGTCACACCGCCGCCGCGGGCTGAGCGACACCGGCTACTGCTGATCGAAGTTGAAAGTGAGGCGGGCCCAGCTTCGGCCGGGGACGCCTTGTCGCGTGGCGGGCTGGAAGGTGGCCCGCTCGGCGGCGTTTGTCGCCGCCTCGTTGAAGAAGGGGAACGAGCCGGAGTCGATGCGGGTCTGGATGACGCGCCCGCGCTCGTCGACCAGCGCCATCACCACCACGCTGGCGCTGAGGCGGCGCGCGCGGGCGGCCGCCGGATAGGCGGGCGCCGGTACGTTGACGGCCTTGAGGCAGACGACGCCGGCTTCGCCGCAACCGAGCATCGCGGGGCCGGTTGACGCGGGCGCCGCCGCCGGCGGTGGCGCTTGGCGAGCGGGAGCGGCGGCCGCCTGCTGGGACTCGGCCGGCGGCGGGACGGGTTGGGTCTCCTCGGCGCGAGCTGGTACCGGCGGGTCGGCGGGCGCCGCCGCAACCGTGTCGTCGATCGCCGCCGGAGCGTCGGAGGCGTTGGGGCTCTCGATCGCTGGCTCGACCGGCGGAGGCGCGGGCTCGGGTGGGGGCGCCTCCGACACGGGCACGGCCTCCACCACGACTTGCGTCGCGTCGTCCGTCGCAGCGGCCGGCGCCGCGCTTTCGGAGATCGCGCCCGAAGGTGACTCGGGAAGCGCGGCTTGCGCGGCACGGTCGGCGGTGGTGTCGGCGGCACCGGCGTCGTTCGGTGGCGCGACTCGTTCCTGTGCCGCGATCGGCGGCGCGACCACGCTACTGGTGCTTGCCGCGGGTTTCGACTCGCGCGCCGCCGCACGGCTCTCGACGACGGCGGGGGAGCTCGACCGCGCCGATCGCGGATCGACCGCGCCCGTGCTCTGCGCGGCGTCTCCGGACCGACCGATCGCTAGCTCGCTCGTCGCCGGAGCGTCGGCCGGACCGCTGGTCGCTGCGCCACTCGTTGCGTCTGGAGGCGCTCCGGTCGCTCCCCCCACCGCCGCGGGCGCATCGCCCGTGGCCGAGTCTCCCGTCTGGGTCGGCGATCGCTGCGACCACCACCAGAGGCCGCCGAGCACGATCGCCACCACGACGGCGATCGCGATCCAACGCGAGCGGCCGCCGCGCGATTCCTCTTCGATCATCGACTGCCAGACCGGACTCGCGGGCTCGCTGTGATCGGCGATCGGTCCGCCGCCGTCGGGGTCGGCTACCGCGCCTGCTTGCCCACCGCCTCGGTGCACCAGCGCGCGCGCCTCGGCCAAACGCTCGCGCAGCTCGGCGACCGGCGCGCTCGAGCCGTGTCGTTCCTCCAGCTCGGTGAGCCGCTGCGCGGCGTCGTCGATGTTGCCGCGGCGGAGCCGCTCCTCGATCGCGGCGGTCGCGATCAGGATTTCTTCCTCGCGGCGGTGCTCGGCGGCGACCTCGAGCGCTTCCGCGATGCGCGTGCGCAGCTTCCGCGCGCGGTCCTCGGAATCCGGCTCGGACTCGAGTCGAGCGAGAGCGCGTTCCGCTTCGTCGAGACGGCCGGAGCGCAGGTGCTCTTCGATCTGCGCGACGACGCTACCGCCGGCGTCGGTGCGGCCGGCGGGCTCCCGTCCGCCCTCGGTGGGCAGGCGAATGGCCTCGATGGCGGCGTCGAGGTCGTGGAAGTCGAGCTGGACTGCGCGCGCTTCGGAGATGCTGCGCCGCAGCTCCTCGACCGGAGCGTCCAGGCCGAACTGCATCGCGAGCGCTTCGGTGGCGGCGGACGCCTCTTCGAGCCGCTCGTTCTCGACCATCTCCTCGATTGCCGCCGCCGCGGCCGCGATCGATCGCCGCCGCCGCCGCCGTTCGTCATCGCCGGCGACGTGGCGGCGATACGACTCCAGTAGGTCGCGCGCGACCGCGTTGTCGGGATCGATCGCCAGTGCCTGCTGTACCTTGTCTGCGGCTTCGCCGTAGCTCCCCTTGGCCGCCTGGCCGACGGCCTCGTCGAGGAGCGCCTCGGCGCGCTCGACCAAGCCGGTGTCGCCCGGCCCCGATGCCGTTCGACTGCGCGGATCCTGACTCATGGTTGGTTCACGTCCTGCAGGGAGGACGCACTTCGATAGTAGAGCCTGGCATACACGCTGGGTAGTCTTCGACTGTAGGTCATCGAGTGACCCCGCTTTCGCCGAGAGACAACCCAGGCAGCCGTTGCTAAGGATAGCTCACTAAAGGGGTTTTGGCCACAGTCTCAGAACTCGCGGCGACCGGCGGTTGCTGTCGGGGCCATGGCCGAAGCCCGGCGGCAAGGATGCTTAGAAGATCCAGGCGAGCGTGTGGAACCCGAGCCAGCACACGCCGGCGATGGCGGCGACGACGCAGCACACGATGGTGACCACGGCCAGCACCGGAACCAGCACGGCGAGCAGGGGGAGTGCCAGGACGGCGAGGAGGATCGCTCCGATCACGCCGAGGATGCCGAAGACGAGGCCGCCGGCGAGCTTGATCGGGAACAGCGCGATCTTGAACACCAGCTTGACCACGAAGAGCACTACCGCAGCCGCGGCGAAAACGGTCATGGCACCGGCCATCAGGGCGAGCAGGGCGATGAATCCGAGCACGGCGCGTCCCTCCGTTTTCCTCGTTCTACGAGGTGGAGCGGCGGGAGTTTCGTTTCGCGGCCGCGCGGGCGGCTCGCGGTTTGCCTCCGAGCGCAGCCCAGCGGCCGCAGTCGACGACGTGGTCGTTGACCAGCCCAGTGGCCTGCATGAACGCGTACATGATGGTCGAGCCGACGAAAGTGAAGCCCCGCTTCTGGAGCTCGCGCGAGAGGGCGTCCGACTCCGGCGTGGTGGCGGGGAGGTCGCGCATCTCTCGCCTGCGATTGACCATCGGCTCGCCTCCGACGAAGCGCCAGACCCAGGCGTCGAAGCTACCGTGCTCCTCCTGGATCGCGACGAACGCCTTGGCGTTGCGGATCGCGCCCTCCACCTTGAGCCGGTTGCGGATGATGCCGGCGTCTTGGAGCAGGCGCTCGACGTCACGCTTGCCGAAGCGGGCGACCCGCGCCGGATCGAAGCCGGCGAACACCTTGCGGTAGTGCTCGCGCTTGCGCAGCACGGTCGACCACGACAGGCCGGCCTGAGCCCCCTCGAGGATCAGGAACTCGAAGAAGCGGCGGTCGTCGTGAACCGGGACGCCCCACTCTTCGTCGTGGTAGGCCACCATCAGCGGGTCGGTGCCCGCCCAGGCGCAACGCGCCGTCCTCGGCGCCATATTCATCGGAGCTGAGGGTGTGGTATCACCACGCCCTCAGCTCAAAACTGGGCTTCTTCGGTCGATCCCTTCATTGCGCCGGTGGAGAAGTTCTCTCCCACGACCTTCTGCGCCACCCGATCGAAGTAGTGCGCGCCGACGAAGCGCTGGTGGGTGGTGGCCATGTAGCCGCCGTCCTTCTCGTGCACGAACTCCTTGTCCTGGAACACCGCATAGGCTGCCATGCCCTCGTTCTTGTAGGCGCGAGCCAGCTCGAACATCCCCATGTTCAAGCTGTGGAATCCGGCAAGGGTCACGAACTGGAACTTGTAGCCCATGGCCGCCAGCTCCTTCTGGAAGGTCGCGATGGTCGCCTTGTCGAGGTGCGCCGACCAGTTGAAGGAGGGCGAGCAGTTGTAGCTGAGGAGCTTGCCGGGGTAGGCCTGGTGCATGCCCTCGGCGAACTTGCGAGCCTCGGCGAGGTCGGGCTCGGAGGTCTCGCACCAGATCATGTCCGCGTAAGGCGCGTAGGCCTTGCCGCGCTCGATCGCCGCCTCGATGCCGCCCCTGAAGCGGAAGAAGCCCTCCTCGGTGCGCTCGCCGGTGACGAACGTGCGATCGTTCTCGTCGATGTCGGTGGTGAGGAGGAAGGCGCCGTTGGCGTCGGTGCGCGCGATCACCAGCGTGGGCACGTCCAGCACGTCGGCGGCGAGCCGCGCCGCGATCAGCTTCTGGATCGCCTCCTGGGTCGACACCAGGACCTTGCCGCCCATGTGGCCGCACTTCTTCGCTGAGGAGAGCTGGTCCTCGAAGTGCACGCCGGCGGCGCCGGCCTCGATCATCTGCTTCATCAGCTCGTAGGCGTTGAGCACGCCGCCGAATCCAGCTTCGGCGTCGGCGACGATCGGCGCAAACCAGTAGGGGCCCTTGTCGTCGCGCGAGTCGGCGTGCTGGATCTGGTCGGCGCGCGTCAGCGCGTTGTTGATGCGACGCACCACCGCCGGCACGCTGTTCGAGGGATAGAGGCTCTGGTCGGGGTACATCTCGAGCGCGAGGTTGTTGTCCGCCGCCACCTGCCAGCCGCTGAGGTAGATGACCTTGAGGCCGGCCTCGACCTGCTGCACCGCCTGGTTGCCGGTGAGCGCCCCGAGGGCGGGGAGATAGTCGTCGGTGTGGAGCAGCGCCCACAGCCGCTCGGCGCCCATGCGGGCCAGGGTGTGCTCGACGCGGATCGTGCCGCGGAGCTGGTCGACGTCGTCGGGCGTGTAGGGGCGGTTGATGCCCTTCCAGCGCTCGTCATCGGCCCAGGACTTCCTCATCTCCTCGATGCTGCGATGTCTGGAGATCACGACTCGATCCTCCTTCGAAACCATCCGCTGTGCTGGAACCCGGCCACGTCGGGGGGCGTGAGTTTACCGGAAGAGCATGAAGGGCGCCACCGACGGCGGGAACCCGCAGGTCGCGGCGGAGCCGCCGCGCTCGACGGATACAATGCGCGCCGCCACCCCACGGGAGATCACATCGAATGACCAGCTCTCGATCCGCAGTCGCCGGCCCGTCCGCCACCGAGGACCTCGGTCCGTTTCTCGCGCCTGGACCGACGGTCGAGTCGGACCACCCCTGGGTGGTGGCGTTCGCCGACCGCGTCGTGCGCGGGCTCGACGCCGGCGCCGGCGCGATCGAGCGCGCGGTTCGGTTGTACTACGCGGTGCGCGACGAGATCCGCTACGACCCGTACACCTCGGAGCTCTCGGTCGAAGGTCTTTGCGCGAGGCGCACGCTCGAGCTCGGTCGCGGTTGGTGCGTGTCGAAGGCGATCCTGCTCGCCGCCGCTTGCCGCGCCCAGGGGATCCCGGCCCGCCTCGGCTTCGCCGACGTCCGCAACCATCTCTCGACCGAGAAGATGCGCCAGCGCATGCAGACCGACGTCTTCTACTGGCACGGCTACACCTCGATCCACCTCGACGGTCGGTGGGTGAAGGCGACTCCGGCGTTCAACGTCGAGCTGTGCGAGAAGTTTCGGCTGCACCCGCTCGAGTTCGACGGCGCCGAGGATTCGATCTATCAGCCGTTCGATCTCGCCGGCAATCGCCACATGGAGTACATCGACTACCGTGGAGAGTTCGCCGAGCCGCCGATCGAGGCGATCGCCGCGACCTTCCGCGAGCACTACCCGTATCACCGCGCCGAGGAGGCGGACCGGGCGGCCGCCGAGGCGGTCGATGCGCGTGAGTTCGATCGCGAGGTCGATCGAGAAGCGGCGCGCCTCGCCGAACAGGCGTCCTGAACGGGCGCATGTTCGCCGACATTCCCGAGCCCATGCTCCGGCGCATGCGCGAGCTCGAGTCGCGCGACGCCCGCGACCGCAACGACGGCACACCGCGCCTCGAACGCCTACGCCAGGTCCCACCCGCGACCGGGCGCTTTCTCGCCATCGCGGCGGCGTGCGCGCCGGCCGGCGGATGGGTCGAGGTCGGCACCAGCGCCGGCTACTCGGCGATGTGGCTCGCGCTGGCGGCGCGCCACCGCGGCGCTCAGCTGGTCACTTTCGAGCTGTTGCCGGAGAAGGCGCGCCTGGCCCGCGAGACGTTGGCGCTCGCCGAGATCGGCGACCGCGTCGAGCTGCGCGAAGAGAATGCGATTGCCGGGCTCGATGCGATCGACGGCGTGAGCTTCTGCTTTCT
>DATAFT010000586.1:0-14166 GCA_036257295.1 Thermoanaerobaculia bacterium | reverse complement strand
GGACGGCGGCGACGATGCGGCGAGTGGGGCGGAGGTCGGAATCCTCCACGACGACAACGACCGTCGCGAACGGGGCGGCGTGTCGCTGTACGTTCCCGAGCACTGGGATCCTTCGGCGCGCTGGCCCCTGGTGGTGGCGCTTCACGGCGGGAGCGGCCACGGCGCCGACTTCCTCTGGACCTGGCTGCGCGAGGCTCGCAGTCGCGGGTTCCTCGTGCTGTCGCCGACCGCCGTCGACGACACCTGGTCGTTGTTGATGCCGCAGCTCGATGGTGATCGCCTGGCCGCGATGGTCGAGCACGTGGCAACGACCTGGAACGTCGATCGTTCCCGCGTTCTTCTCACCGGGATCAGCGACGGCGCCACGTTCTCGCTCTGCTACGGCCTGCGCGAAGGGACGCCGTTCACGCACCTCGCTCCGATCTCGGGAGTGCTCGCCCCGCTCGACCCGCGCGATCGAGCCGGCGCCGTCGACAAGCCGATCTATCTGGTGCACGGCGCGCTCGACTGGATGTTCCCGGTGGCGATCGCCCGCATGGCGCATCGCGAGCTCGAGCGGTGGGGAGCGCAGGTGACCTACCGCGAGATCGAGGACCTCTCGCACACCTACCCGCGGGAGGAGAACGCGCGGATCCTGGAGTGGATGGACCGGAGGCTCGCGCGCTGATGCGCAGGCGCACCAGGAAGCCCCTCTTCTACGGCTGGTACGTCGCCGCCGCCGGGCTCTTCTGCTACGGGCTCGGCATTTCCCCCGCGTACTACAGCTGGGGATTCTTCGCGCCGGAGGTGATGGACGAGCTCCATCTCAGCCGCGCCCAGGTCGGCGACGTCTTCGGCATCTTCTCGCTGGTGTTCTCGATCGTGGCGCCGCTGGTAGGTCTCGCGCTCGACCGTTTCGGCCTCCGCTCGACGGTGACCTTCGGCGCGCTCTGCGCCGCGCTCGGGTTCTGGCTCACCAGCCGCGCCGACACGCTGAGCGAGCTGTACTGGAGCTATGCGCTGATCGGCGGCGTCGGCATCGGCTTCTCGACCATCCTGCCGGCGCAGACGCTCGCGGTGAACTGGTTCGTGCGCTATCGCGCGCGGGCGACCGCGATCATCCTGGTCGGGGGATCCGCGGTGGGAGCGTTGGTCACGCCGATCGACGAGCTCGTGCTGCGGCACTGGAGCTGGCGCGAAGGCTGGTTGTTGATCGCCGGCTGCTCGCTCCTGGTCGCACTGATCGGGGCGCTCTTCCTCCGCAACAAGCCGGAGGACGTCGGGCTTCGGCCCGACGGGCGGGACGCGGACACTGGCGCCGCGACGACGACCGTGGTCACACTCGAAGAGCCGAGCTGGACCGCTGGGCAGGCGATCCGGACGCCACACTTCCTGGTCGCCACCTTCGCCGCGCTCGCCAACCAGTTGCCGTGGGCGATCGTGACGGCCCACGGTCGCATTCACCTCGAGGACCTCGGTTTCACCTCGGCAGCGGCCGCGGCGATCCTCGGAGTTCGCGTCGGGGTGTCGACCGCGGGGCGCTTGACGGCGGCTATGGGCGACTTCTTCTCGCCCGCGCGCGTGCTCGGTCTCGCGCTGATCGTCGTCTCGCTCGGATGCGGCGGCCTGGTGATGGCGCGCACCATTCCGCTCGCGGTGGCGTCGATCGTTCTGCTCGGCCTCGGCTACGGCGCCGCCTACATCAGCATCCCCGTCGTCTTCGGCTACTTCTTCGGTCGCCGCGCGTTCGCCGGCACCTCGGGTGTGCGCATCGCCATCCTCGCCATCAGCGGGTGGCTGGGCCCGCGCTGGGCGGGCGCCGCCGCCGACGCCAGCGGTTCCTACCTGGGCACCTTCGTGGTCCTCGCCGTGGTCTGCGTGGCCGGGGCTGCCGCGATCCTGATCTGCCCCAGACCGGGCCTGGGTTCGCTGGTCGCTCCTATCGGAGCCACTGCAGCACGCGAAAGTGGAGCGCCGACGCGTTGAGCCCTTCCATTTCGCTCAGAACCTCGAGGAAGCGAGCGCCGTCGAGGAGATGGCAACGGTCGGCGAGGAAGGCCGCGACCACGACGCCGCGCGGCGTCCGGGTGTCGACCTTCTGCGCGCTGAGCCAGCGCGCGAATCGCGGGAACGTGGCGTCGCGGAAGTCGTCCCACGCTCCCGCCACCGGCACCATCACCTCGTAGTAGAGCGCGCGATCGCCGCCGCCCTCCTCCTGCTCTGCGCGACGGCGCCGAAAGTCGTTGTAGGCGGCGCCGGCGATCGTCTCGGCGGCTTTGTCGCGCAGGAGGTCGCGGAAGTCGTTCATCGTCGTTCGACGTCACGACGCATCGTATGCCGGCGATCGATCACCGAGTGAGCGTTCCAGTGGTCGCGCCGTTGGCGCGGGCTCGACCCGAGGTGTGCTGTTACGATCCGCGATTAACATGCTGGCGCCTGATAGCTTGGCGCGGCAGCTCGATCCGGCGGCGGAGCTCGAGCGCCTGCGCCGCATCGCGTCCGAGCTCGGCGGTCGCGAGCGCGTCGAGCGCCAGCACGCGCGCGGTTTCCTCACCGCGCGCGAACGACTCGATCTGCTGCTCGATCCCGGCAGCGAGATCGAGTTCGGACGTCTGGTCCACTCTGGCATTCCCGGCGAGGAAGAGCGCACTCTCGGCGACGGACGCCTGGTCGGCTTCGGCGCGATCGATGGTCGCCCGGTCGCCTACGGCGCGAGCGACGCCACCATCAAGGGCGCTTCGGGCGGCGCCGGCGCCAGCCGACGCGGCGCGGCGTTCGAGCGCATCGTCGCCGCCAGCGCCCTGCCGGTGTTCGGCCTCTACCAGGGCGGCGGCGCGCGCATCACCGACGTGCTGTCGTCGAAGTTCACCGGCTTCTTCGGCGCCGGTCTCGGTCGACGCCTCGCCTTTCCGCGCCGCGGCGCGCACTTCGTCGCCGTGCTCGGCAACTATTACGCGCCCTGGAACGTCGCCGACGCCGACGTCGCGATCATGACGCGCGCCTCGAACGCCTCGATCAGCTCGCCGCCGGTGGTCGAGGAAGCGACCGGCAAGAAGACGACGCCGTTCGAGCTCGGTGGTCCCGAGGTGCACGCCCGCCTCACCGGTCAGATCGACGCCGTCGTCGACGACGACGCGGCGGCGTGTGCGTACCTTCGTCGCGCCTTCGGTTACCTGCCCGCGAACCCGTGGGAAGACGCGCCGGTGGCTCGCACCGGCGACCCTCCCGATCGCGTCGAGCCCCGCCTGCGATCCCTCGTGCCCGACGATCCGGCGTGGGGATTCGACGTCACGCGTGTGATCGAGCTGGTGGTCGACGCCGGCTCGTTCCTCGAATGGAAGCCCGAGTTCGGACGCAACCTGGTGTGCGGCCTGGCGCGCCTCGACGGTCACTCGATCGCGGTGATCGCGAATCAGCCGCGGCATCTGGCTGGATCGATGGACGTCGCCGCATCGATCAAGATCCGCCGCATGCTCGACGCCTGCGTCGCGTTTCGACTCCCGCTGGTCTCGTTCATCGACGTGCCGGGGGTGCTGCCGACGCCGGACCAGGAGCATCAGCGGCTGCTCGCGCACATCTACGGGCTCGCGGTCGATCGACTGCGCGCGCACGTCCCCAAGATCAGCGTCTTCCTGCGCAAGGCGTACGGCTACGCGCTGTGGGGCATGAGCGGCGCCGATCCCGAGTGGTACTCGTTCGCCTGGCCCTCGGCGCAGATCGCATTCATGGGCCCCGAACCGGGAGTGCGGGTGGCGTGGCGGCGGCAATGGGAGGCGGCGCCCGATCCAGACGCCTTTCTCGCGCGGCACGCCGCCGAGCTGCGAGAGGCGGCGCGTCCATGGGCGGCGGCCGAGCGCGCCTACATCGACGACGTCATCGACCCGGCGGCGACCAGACCGATTCTGGCTCGGGCGCTGCGGATCGCGAGAGCGCGGCTTGCCGCGACGCGCCCGAGCTGAACGCCGAGAGAAAAGAGAGCCGACGATGCCCTGGGAAGACGAACTGCGGCGTCTGGACGAGGATCGGGAGGCGTTCCGCGACTTCGACGAGGCGCGTCCGCTCGGCAACGATCGGTTGTCGCCGCGCCAGCGCGTCGACGTCCTGTTCGACGCCGGCAGCTTCCTCGAGATCGGCGCGCGCGCCCGCGGTCAGGTAGCGGGCGACGGCGCCGGGAGCGGCGCCGATGGCGCGGTGCCGGGTGACGGCATCGTGGCGGGCTTCGGCACGCTCGCCGGCTGTGCCGCGGGCGTGGTCTCCGAGGATCCGCTGGCACTGGCTTCGACCGACGGTGAGGTCGGCAAGAACAAGGTGCTCCGCGTCTTGGCGCACGCCTATCAAGGGAAGCTACCAATCGTCTACCTCGCCGACGGTCCGGCGACTCCGAGCGCGGCGAAGGCCCCGCCCGAGGGCGGCCTGCTCGGTCGCTATTCGGATCGCCAGTTGGTGGTGCCCGATCTTCATCTCGAGTCGCGCGAGAGCCCGCTGGTGATGGTCGCGTTCGGCCGGTTGCGCGCCGAGGCGCGTCTGCTGGCGGCCACCGCGGACCTCGTCGTCAAGCGGCGTGACGCGCCGCCGTCGCGGCCGGCGAGCGCCGACGAGGAGAGCGCCGACCTGGTGGTCGGTTCCGACGAGGAAGCGGTGGCAGTCGTGCTGCGGTTCCTCAGTCTGCTGCCGGAGTCGCCCGGCGCTTCGTTGCGGCGCTCGGCCGAGTCGGCAGCCTGGGGTCCGGCGGGGCGCCTGCGCGACGACGTCGATCCAACGGTGCTCACCTGTCGCGAGCTCCTGGCCGCGGTCTTCGATCAACACTCGCTGCTCTCGTTCGACGCGGCGGGCGATCCGTCGCTGGTGGTGGGACTGGCGCGTCTCGGCGGCTATCCCGCCGCATTCGCGATCGGCTCGAGCGACCCCGCCGGGCTGGGCGAGTCGAGGCTGCGACGCATGTCGCGCATCGCGCGCATCGCGGCCCGCTTCCGCCTACCGATCGTGCTGCTGCAGCACGGCGCCGCGTATTCGCGCGACGCGATCGAGGCGCCGCGCGCGATCGAGCGGTTGGCCGAGCTGGCCACCCTGCTCCATGACGCCGACGTGCCGAAGCTCTGTCTCGTCAGCGGCCGCGGCCACGTGCTCGGCGACTTCGTGCTCGGCGGCCGCGAGCTGGGTATCCACTACGTCGCGGCATGGCCGCAGTCGAGAGTCGGAGTCGACGACGTTGCTTCGTTCACCACCGAGGTGGCGGCGACCGAGGGCCCCGACGGCCCGTGGCAGGCGGCAGGGCTCGGCCTGCTCGACGACGTGATCCTGCCCAGCGAAACGGCGTCGCGGCTCGCGGCGATGCTGCGGCTGCTGGCGCCGTCCCGCGCGCTCCCCCCCGCCCACCGGGGGTCGGACCGGCGGATTCCCTTCCGTTAGCGACCGGTCGGGATCGAGATCTTCGCGGCCTTGCCGGCGGCGACGCCGCGAATCGTTCCACCGCCCATGGTCAGGTCGATGTCGCCCGACTCGAGCACGACGCCCGACATCTCCATGGTGCCCTGATTGGGGATCTCGGCCTTGGCCGTGACCTTGTTGCCGTCCCACACGATGGAGTGGATCGGCGCCGGCAGCACCAGGGTGCCGAACGCCACGTACCAGCCGCCGTTGCCTTCCCTCGGAAGATGGACGGCGGTCGGCTCCGGCCCCTTACCCGGTTGGACGGAGACGTCCACGCGCCAGACCTGACCGGGGTAGTGCTCCGCCAGGTCGTTCAGCTTGCCGATCAGGGGTGAGATCGGCTTCGGGCTCACGCCGTCCTTCACCGTGTAGTCGACGAAGCCGATCATCATCTCGTCGGTCGAGTTCAGGCCCCAGGTCACGTCCTTGTTCGCGTCGGGGTTGGCGGGATTCGAAGCAGAGTTGTCCCAGTGGGCGACGCAGTCGATGCGGCTGCCGGCGGGGAGCGCGAGCGGCTGAGCGAAGTCGTACGCGGTCTGCCAGTTGAAGTCGTACTTGCTCACCTTGAGCAGCTCTTTCGAGGTGCCGTCGGGCCAGGTGGCGGTGAACTTGAAGTCCTTGCCGCGGTAGTGCATGTGCGGCGTCAGGCTGAGCACGGTCACGTCCTCGGCGAAGGTGTACGACGAGGTCGCCTCGGCGTTCGGCTCGCCGGCCGGGATCTCGAAATCGGCGTTGAGCACCCAGAGGTTCACCAACTCCTTCTCGATCTTGGTGTCGGCCTTCGCGAGGTGCATGCCGATGCGGGTCTTGTCGGTGGCGGCCACGCCGTAGGGGTGGTAGTGCATGTCGAAGATCAGAGGATGGCCCTTCTTCACCAGGCGCCCGGTTCCCTCCGGCATCACGTTCGGGGTTCCGCCCGCGGCCCAGCCGCCGAGCATGGCCTGCGGCGCCGTACCCGACTCGTTCGCCATCCACAACAGCACGTGGTGGACGACCTTGGAGTCGCCGGGAAGGATCTCGATCGCGGTCACGAACTGGTCGGACTCGAAGCCGGTGGGGATCACCTTCTGCACGAACTGGTCGGGACCGTTCGCACTGACCTCGACCGGTTCGATCTCGAGGATGACGTCGGGCTCGCCCAGCGCCCACTCGACGTCGACGATGGGAGGAGGCTCCGGCGCCTGGCCCTCTCCGCGCGGCGCACCCGCCGCCACCCAGCGCACGATGGTGTCGATCTCGGCCTGGTCGAGGCTGGTGTCGTTCTTCCAGGGGCCGTACCCGGGATCGGCGTCCCATGGCGGCATCACGTGGTCTTCGACGTTCTTGGCGATCGCCTTGGCCCACGGCCGCGCCTCGTCATACGAGCGCAGCGACATGGGACCGGCCTGGTTGGGCGAGTGGCAGCTCACGCAGTTGGCGTTGAGGATGGGCGCCACGTCGCGGTTGTAGGTCGGGGCGTCGAGGCTGTACGCGGCGAAAGGTATGGCGAGAGCGATCGCAGCGCCGAGGATCGAAGGGCGATGGTGCATGGGGATCTCCGGTTTGGGGCGAGACGGTACCTATTCTACGGGTATTCGCCTCCGGGGTTTTGGCCCTCCGTCGCGTTGCGCGCGACCTCGGCTTCGAGCGCCAGCAGTCCGTCGCTGATCGTTACCGGGTAGCCCGGTCGTGCGGGGGCCAACCCACGGAAGCGGGCCGGAAGATGGGCGATTTCGTCGCGGGCCCGCTCCCGCGCCTCGTCGAGCGAGATCCTGCCGGCCGCGATGCGCTCGCCTCCCGTCATGACCTGCGCGAGCAGCGGGCGCCCCTCTTGGGTCTCGCCGGCGCGCGCGAGGACGTCCCCCTCGGCCGCGCCTCCCCGCTCGCGGCGGAAGACCTGCTTGCGGCCGGGCAGGACCCGCTTGCCGGGTGAGAGCTTGAGGCGGCCGCGACCGGCATAGGCCGTCAGCTTGTAGGCCATGTCCAGGGTCGGCGCGTCGCTCGCGGCGCCCATCGTGGTCCCGACGCCGAACGAGTCGATCGGCGCGCCCTCCGCGATCAATGACGCGATCTCGTTCTCGTCGAGGCCGCCGCTGGCGACGATGCGAACCTGCTTCAGGCCGGCCGCGTCGAGCAGGTCGCGGGAGCGGCGCGCCAGGTCGCCGAGGTCGCCGGAGTCGAGCCGGACTCCTCGCACCCGGAAATCCGCGCCCAGCGAGCGCGCGAGCTCGATCACCTTGCGCACGCCTTCCAGCGTGTCGTAGGTGTCGACCAGGAGGACGGTATCCGGATAGAGCGCCGCCAGCTCGCGAAACGCGCTCGCTTCGTCGTCGTGGGCCTGCACGTAGCTGTGCGCCATGGTGCCGGTGACCGGTACGCCGTAGCGCTCGCCGGCGGCGACATTGCTGGTGGCGTCCACCCCGGCGACGTAGAAGGCGCGCACCCCCTTGGCGGCCGCATCGAGGCCGTGCATGCGACGCATGCCGAAGTCGATCACCGATCGGCCCGCCGCCGCCGCCACCACTCGCGCGGCTTTCGATGCCAGCACGCTCTGGAGATGCACCTGGTTCATGACCACGGTCTCGACCAGCTGCGCCTCGGGCAGCGACGCTTCGATCTCGAGCAGCGGCTCGTCGGGAAACGTGGGCGTTCCTTCCGGCATCGCCCATACCGAGCCGCGGAAACGGAAGGTCTCGAGCCAACGCAGGAAGACGTCGCTGAATCCGCCGAGCCGAGCGAGGACGTCCAGGTCAGCGGCGGTGAAACGCAGCGACTCGAGGTACGACAGCGCGTCGTCCAGGCCGCAGGCGAGGACGTAGTTCCGCGTCGGCGGCAGCGTGCGGTAGTGGAGGCTGAAGACGGCGGGCTCGAGCAGACCTTCGCGCAGATAGGCCTGTGCCATGGTGAGCTGATAGAGGTCGATCGAGAGCGCCGAGATCGCCGCCCCCGTCCCAACCGGGGATGGGCCAGGCTCGGCGCTGCGCGGGGGCGCGCGACGCTCCGGCATGGAGCGCGATTCTAGTGGGCCGCCGCCCGGAGGCGGCGCCCCACGGCGATCACGCGCCTGTGCGCTGACGCGCCCAGCTCGCGGGAGCTAGTGGGCCGGCGCCCGGAGGTCGCTAGGACTGAACCGACGCCAGGACGGTCTGGTCGAGCGGCTGCGGCGCCGGGCAGAACGGATCGCGGCGGAGGTCTCGCGGCGGCGTCGGCGTCCACGAGCTCGAGGGCCAGGTCTCGGTCAGGACGCGCACGAAGTTGCCTCCGAGGACGAGCTCTGCATCGCGCTCGGTGTAGCCGCGGCGCAGGAGTCCCTCGGCAAGCTGGAAGACTCGGGTGGCGGGGTGCATGCCGCGGATCGCGTACTCGGCGCGGATGCGTCCGGTGCGCGGATCGGCGGCGTCGACGTCGATGTCGCTGCCGATGCCCACGTGCTCGGGTCCCACCAGCTTGATCACATGATCGAAGTGGTCGAGGACGTCCTCGAGCGAGGGCCTCGGCCGGAAGCTGACGAACGCGCGCACCATGGTGATTCCCATGACGCCGCCGGCCGCCGCCAGCAGTCGAATGACCTGGTCGGACTTGCAGCGGGCGTGATGGACCAGTGCCTGACAGTTCGAATGCGTCACCAACACCGGACGGCGCGACGCTGCGATGGCATCGATGCTGGTGCGCTCGCCGCAGTGCGAGATGTCGATCGTCATGCCCACCTCGTTCATCGCGCCGACGACGTCGGCGCCGAACGGAGTGAGGCCCTTGTCGGCGCCGGCCATGCAACCGTAGCCGAGGCGGTTCTGGGTGTTGTAGGTGAGCTGCGACACCCGCTGCCCGAGGCGATAGAACGACTCGACGTCGGACACGGTGTCGAAGTGGTTCGAGTTCTGGAACCCCATCACCACGCCGATGCGCTGCTGCTTCGGTGTGAGCAGGAGCCCGCTGATCGAGTCGACGCGAGTGAAGAAGCAGGCCTGTGATTCGATCAGGCTGTTCCAGTCGGAGAGCCAACGGAGCGCGGCGCGGCGCGCGTTGGGCGCGTTGGGCTCGACCGCGGGATGGAACACCTTGATGCCCGACGACTGCAGCTTCTTGAAGTCCGTCTCCGCGAAGGCGGCGGGATCGCGGCACCACTGCCACAGCTTGCTCCAGTCCAACGTCAGCAGCCCGAGCATGTCGACCACGGGCGAGCCCGCTACCAGATCGATGGCGCGCGTCGAGATCTCGATCGGGGCGATTCCCGGCGCCGCCATCAAGCGACAGCTCCCACGCAGGATCATCGGCGCGCCAATGACGCCGAGCCCGCCCATCGCGAGCGTGCGCAGGAACTGACGACGGTCGGGTGCTGTTGCCCTGGAGGCTGCCGATGGAGCGGCGGGAGGACAGACGTCCTCGGGGGATTCCGAGGATTGCTTGGCGTCTGATCGAGAGCTGGCGGTCACCTGCTGCGCCTCGCTGTTCGTTCGTCTCGTCTGCCATCCAGTGTAGACGAAGAATCTCGCTCAGGGAAGGCCCCCCCGTATGTAAATAGAAAGTTGCCGAGTTGAAGGCAATCACGGGACGACAAATAGGAATTGATTGAGTTTGTTTCGACGCCGAAACTTTGTTTCCGACCCGAAACAATACCGACCCGCTGAGCGGGTTGCGGAGTTATTCGCGGAAGCGTTGCGGGGGTCTTACGCGGAGAACGGAGGCGGTGACGCGCCGTCCGGCATCGGACCTGGACGGCGCGCCACCAGCGGAGAGAGCACTACTTGCGGGTGACGCGGAAGCCGAGGGCGGAGATCAGGCTGCCGGCGCCGAGCAGGGCGATGAGCGGAAGCGGAGAAGCGGTGCGGGGAAGCTCATCTCCATCGGCGTCGATCGCGGCCGTGTCGTCGTCGATCGTGGCCGCGTCGTCCTCGTTGACCAGCGCCTTGTCATCGTCGGCAACCGGGTCGTCATAGGTGTCGGCCTCGGTGTCGATGTCCACATCGGCGTCGAGGTCGCCGTCCTTGTCCGCGTCCTGGACCGTGGCGCTGACTTCCGGGTTGTCGTCGGGCACTTGCGCTGCGAGCGGGAACGAAAACACGAGCGAGAGGAGAGCGAAGACGAGAAGCAGTTTGTTCTTCATCGAAGGCTCCTTTTCGAGGCGGTTGGCTTTCGGTTGGCTTTCTCGACCCATCTCCCGCCTGGCTCGCAGAGCAAGTCAGATGCCAGAGCACGTTTTCGTGGCATTGCGATTGCTGGTGGGGATGAGGAAGGAGTGCGTCTCGCGTGACACCCCGGTTAGCCCATGTGTTCGACCGACTACTCGCCGGAATCGGGGAAACAGGTACTTTTTTCCTGCTGGTTCTGGTCGCAGGCGCTTGTGCCACCAATAGCCAGGTTCGAGAAGAGGTCGGTCGTCTCGGCGAAACCGAGCAACGGCTTGCCGGGCTCCAGTCGCGTCTGGACTCACTCACGGAGGAGATCGAGAGCAAGGAAGCCGCCCTGGCGGCGCGCCGGGAGGAGTTGGCGGCAGCTCGGGCCCAAGCCGCGCTCGCCCTCGAGCAGGCTCGACGCGCGCAGGCGGCCGCCTCGGGCAACCTTTCAGGCGAAACGGTGTTCCGGCTCGACGGGGTCGGTTTCGAGCCGGGTACGTCGAGATTGACCGAGGGCTCGAGGCTACTGCTCGACCAACTGGTCGACCGCCTCCGTGCGGAGAACGCGGCGTACTTCCTCGAGGTGCAGTCCGATCCCGAGGAAGCGGGCAGCGCCCTCGGCGCCGCCCGCGTGGACGCGGTGCGCCGCTACCTGCATGAGGATCGTGGTTTGCCGCTGCACTCGGTCGGCGCGGTCACGGCGACCCGGCAAGCGACACACCCGCCGGGAGTTTCGGCCGATGCGGAGGCTAGCGCCGTCGATCCGCTGGTGATGCCAACCGGCGGTGATGGCCAGCTCGCGATCCTGGTGGTGCGGGACCAGCCTCAACCCTGAACCGGGAAGATCTCCCTGATGAACGACCCGCAACCGGGTCGAGAGTCGCGACCGGAGTGTCTCGAAGGGGCCGAGAGGCGCCGCGCGACCGCACGGGGGTAGCGCTTTTAGTCGCGCGGCGCCGCCTGGCAAGGGGGTGCCAGGTGCCTCGGGGTGGTCGGGCTCAATTGACCCGGCTACCGACTGTGGGAATGTGCAACAGCCGTACCAGGAAGGGGAGGCAGTTTCCATGTCGGTGCCCGTGAGCATCGTCTTCGGTTACCCTTGGGCGAGAGTGTGCGTGTGAAGCCTCCGCCAGGCCCCGAGGACAACCTGCTCAGCGCCGCGTTCCTGGAGGGAATGCTCGCCCGGTTCGCGAGCGATCCCAATGCGGTGCCCCCCGATTGGCGCGAGTATCTATCGTCGAACGGCCACCGCGGAGGCGACGGCGCCGGAGGGGAGGTCCGACTCGCTCCCCGATTCGCGCCTCCGGCGATCGAGCTGCCTCGACTCGGCGAGGGCGACGACGGCGCGCCGGGCGCGAGCCTCAGGGCCGATGAAACGGCCGCGGTGCTCCAGCACCGGGTCGATCGACTGGTCTGGCAGCACCGCGTGCACGGCCATCGCGCCGCGGCACTCGATCCGCTCGGGCGCGAGCGGCCGTTCCCCGCCGAGCTCGATCCTCTGCTCAACGGCATCGCGCCGGCCGAGCTCGATGCCACCGTGGTCGGCGCCCGCGGCCGGCATCGCCGGACGGTTCGCGAGGTGATCGAGCGGCTGCGGCGGATCTACTGCGGTCCGATCGGCGTCGAGTTCATGCACATCAGCGACGCCGCCGCCCGCGATTGGGTGGCCGCCGAAATGGAAGGGGACCACGACCGCTCGCCCGACCCGTCGAGCCGAATGCGCATGCTGCGTCGCTTGACCGATGCCGAGGCGTTCGAGACCTTCCTCCGCCGCAAGTATCTGGGGGCCACCAGCTTCTCGCTCGAAGGATCCGAGAGTCTGGTGGCGCTGCTCGATCGTTCGGTGGAGAAGGCGGGCGGCCAGGGCACGGCCGAGATCGTGATCGGCATGGCGCACCGCGGGCGGCTCAACGTGCTCGCCAACATCCTCGGCAAGCCGCCGTGCGAGATCTTCCGCGAGTTCGAGGATCGCGAGCCGCGCCGCTATCGCGGTAGCGGCGACGTGAGCTATCACCTCGGGCACTCGACCGATTGGGTCACCGCCGCCGGCGAGCGGGTCCATCTCTCGCTCTGCTTCAATCCCAGCCATCTCGAATTCATCGACCCGGTCGCCGTCGGCCGCGTGCGTGCCAAGCAGGACCGAGTGGGTGACCTCGGCCGCGTGCGCGGGTTGGCGCTCCTCATTCACGGCGACGCGTCGCTGGCTGGTGAAGGAGTAGTCCAGGAGACCCTGGTTCTGAGCGAGCTGCCGGCGTTTCGCATCGGCGGCGCGCTCCACGTGGTGGTCAACAACCAGATCGGCTTCACCACCTCACCCGAGGAGAGCCGCTCGAGCGAATACACCACCAACGTCGCCAAGATGATCGACTCGCCCATCTTCCACGTCAACGGCGACGATCCCGACGCCGTCTATCGCGTGGTCGAGCTGGCGATGGACTTCCGGCGACGCTTCGCCCGCGACGTGTTCATCGATCTCTACGGATATCGACGGCTGGGCCACAACGAAGCCGACGAGCCGTCGTTCACCCAGCCGCTGCTCTATCGGGCCATCCGCGAGCACGAGACAGTGCGCGCGATCTATGCGCGCCGCCTGATCGAGCAGGGCCTTCTCACCGAGTCTGAGGCCAAGGCGCTCTACGACGAGACCGTGGCGCGACTGGAGGCGGCCCTGTCGGAAACGCGCGAGCGACCGCGTCCCAGCGGTGAGCCCCACGGCTTTCTCGGGGTATGGGCGGGCTACCTGGGCGGCCGCGACGATGCCGCCGACGACGTCTCGACCGCGGTCGACCGGACGCGCCTCGCCGAGCTGCTGCAGACCCTCGCGCGCGTACGCGACGGGTTTCACGTCCACCCGAAGCTCGAGCGCGGATTCACCGAACGGCGGGCGATGGCCGCCGGCGAGCGGCCGGTGGACTGGGCCGCGGCCGAGGCGCTGGCGTTCGCGAGCCTCGCCGTCAAGGGCACGCCGGTTCGCCTCACCGGACAGGACACCGAGCGCGGCACCTTCGGGCAGCGTCACGCCGTCCTCCACGACGTCGAGACCGGCGAGACCTGGCGCCCGCTCCAACACGTCGCCGTCGGTCAGGCGCCGGTCGAGATCTGGAACAGCCCGCTGTCGGAGATGGGCGTCCTCGGCTTCGAGTACGGCTACAGCCTCGATCGTCCCGAGGCGCTGGTGCTGTGGGAGGCACAGTACGGCGACTTCGTCAACGCGGCGCAGGTGGTGATCGATCAGTTCCTCGCCGGCGCCGAGGACAAGTGGCGCCGGCTGTCGGGTCTCGGGCTGCTGCTTCCGCACGGCTACGAAGGCCGCGGGCCCGAGCATTCGAGCGCTCGACTCGAGCGCTTCCTCCAGCTCGCCGCCGAGGACAACATTCAGATCGTGCAACCCACCACGCCGGCGCAGTACTTCCACGTGTTGCGCCGCCAGGTGGTCAGGCCGCTGCGCAAGCCACTGATCGTGCTCACGCCGAAGAGCCTGTTGCGGCACAAGCTCTCGGTCTCGAGTCTCGACGAGCTGGCGTCGGGCCGCTTCCAGCGCGTGATTCCCGACGGGTGGCAGGAAACGCCGCCGGTCGCGCGCGTGCTGCTCTGCAGCGGCAAGATCTACTTCGAGCTGCTCGAGCGTCGCGACGCGTTGAAGCGCTACGACGTGGCGATCGTG
>DATAFT010000500.1:0-4392 GCA_036257295.1 Thermoanaerobaculia bacterium | reverse complement strand
GTGACCAAGCCGCTCGCCTTGTCCACCCACACGTCGTACTTGTTCTGCGGCGTCACCCCGACGTTCTTGAAGGTGAGCTGGAGGATGTCCGCCGGCTTGCCGTCGTCGGTAGTGCCCTCGCTCTTGTACTTGAGCGTCACGCCGCTGTCCTTGAGCTTGTAGGGCATGAACAGCCAGTAGGAGTCGTTGACCCACGCCTCGTAGCCCTGCTGCAGCAGCTTCGCGAGCTCGGCTTTGTCCTCGACCTTCTGGCCGTCCATCCACACCGAGCCTTCCTTGGTGTTGATGTTCATGAGCGTGAGCGTGGTGCCGTTCTGATAGCGCAGATTGCCGGTCCACTTGTCCCAGACGTGGGTGCGCCCGGGCTGCGGCACGAAGAAGCGCCACGACAGATACCGCGTCTCGTCCCAGGCCTTGCGGCCGCCCATGGCTTCCATGGCGCGGTCGGCGAACGCGATCGCGGCGGCGTCCGATCCGGCGGTGTCGAAGCCGGCGGCGGGCGGGTTGTCCGCGGCGGAGAGCGCGGTGCACAGTGTGGTCGTGCTGACGGCGATCGCACCCAGCGTCGCCAGAGTCCGCTTACCGATCATGGGCACCTCCCGAAATGTCACGGCAGGATCGAAGTCTAGCACCGGGGTGGCGGCGGCGAAGCGCGAGCGACCTCGCGCTAAGCTAGCGCGCCGACGCCGCAGGAGGGAGGGCCAATGACGAACCGCACCTTGATCGCGCTCGCGATTTCGCTCGCTTGTTGCGCAGCGCTCGACGCGCAGCAGGCCGACCAACCCACCGATCCGGCGGAGGGCCTGCTGCTGCCGCAGCCGACCCATTTCACCAACGACGGCCCGGCCGGACGGGGCGGCGGTCCGGTGACGGCCGACCTGTTGACGAAGGCGCCCGCCGATCCGTCGAGCTGGCTCCACTTCGGCGGCAACTACGCGTCGTGGCGCCACAGCCCGATCAAGGCGCTCACTCCGGCGAGCCTCAAGAACCTGCGCGTCGCGTGGATGCTCCCGACCGGCACCCCGGTCCAGCTCGAGGTCTCTCCCATCGTCTACGACGGCATTCTCTACGCCACCTCGTCGCACAACCGACTGTTCGCGGCCGACGCGGTCACCGGCAAGCTGATCTGGCGTTACGACCATCAGATGCCGGGCGACCTGCGCATCTGCTGCGGTCCGGTCAACCGCGGCCCGGCGATCGCCGGCGACAACGTGCTGATGGCGACGCTCGACGCGCGGCTGATCGCCTTCGATCGCAAGTCCGGCAAGATCGTCTGGAACACCGAGATCGCTCCCTACGCGGGCGGTTTGTCGGCGACCGCGGCCCCGCTGGTCGTGGGAGACATCGCGGTGATCGGCGTCGGCGGCGGTGAGTACGGCGTTCGCGGTTTCTTCGACGGTTACGACGTGAAGACCGGCGAGCGCAAGTGGCGCCACTACACGGTCCCGGTGGCGGGCGAGCCCGGCGTCGAGACCTGGGCCGGCGACTCGTGGAAGAGCGGCGGCGGCTCCACCTGGGTGAGCGGCTCGTACGACGTCGCGAGCGACACTCTGTTGTGGGCAGTCGGCAATCCGAGCCCGGATTGGAATGGTGACCTGCGCGAGGGCGACAACCTCTACACCGACTCGGTGCTCGCGCTCGATCCCAAGACCGGCAAGCGCAAGTGGCACTTCCAGTTCACGCCGCACGACCTCTGGGACTACGACGGCAACACCGAGCTCTTCCTGGTCGACGTCGATCGCGGCGGGCAGAAGGTGCCGGTGATAGCGCAGGCGAACCGCAACGGCTACTTCTACCTGCTCGATCGTCGCGACGGGAAGTTCCTGTCCGCCAAGCAGTACGCGGATCAGGTCAATTGGGCGAAGGGGATCGACGCCAAGGGCCGCCCGATCTACGACCCCAAGATGGTGCCCGTCGATGAGGGGGAGACGCCGGAACGCGTCTGCCCCGGCCTCGCCGGCGGCAAGAACGGCTCGTACAACGGCGCGTTCAACCCCGATCTGGGGCTCGCCTTCCTCCCGGTGATCGAAAGCTGCATGCAGTTCAAGAAGGGACTCATCGTCTTCGTCGAAGGCGTGCCGTTCCTGGGCGGCGAGCCGATCGGGGTCGACGCCGCCGACGGCAAGGCGTACGGCCATCTCTCCGCGATCGACGTCGCCACCGGCGTCGAGAAGTGGCGCTACAAGGATCCCTACCCGATGATGGCTGGAGTGCTCTCGACCGCGGGTGGCGCCGTCATCACCGGGAACATGGAAGGCCACCTGCTCGGCTTCGACGCTGCGACCGGCAAGGAGACCTGGCGCTGGATCGCCGGCTCGACCATCCGCAGCCATCCCATCGCCTATCAGCTCGACGGCCGAACGTTCATGGCGATCGGTGTGGGCGGCGGAGGCGGTGTCGAGTCCATCGTGGGCAAGCCCGCGATCATCCCTGACGCCGGCATCCTGCTCGTCTTCGAGCTGCGAGCGGGAAGCGGTTAGTGGCGCCTGCTCTCGAAATCGCGTTGGCGGTGGCCGTCGCCGTCTCGGCTCCGGCCGCGCGCGCCGCGGAGCCTCCGGCGACCAGCGCGCCCACCGGGCCGTTGCGCGTCTGCCTGCTCGAGGACGACGCGCCGCGCGCACACCGCGTTAGTGCACGCGGCTTCGACCTCGACGTCATGAAGGCGGTGGCCAAGGACGCCGGGGCCGCGATCGAGCTGGTGTGGGCGCCGTCGCGCTCCGGTTTCTCCGAGATCGAGTCGAGCGATCTGCCGCTGGGCCGGCTCGCGCGCGGTGAGTGCGAGGCGGTGGCGTCGGTGCCGGGAAGCGACAGCCTGGGTCGGCTGCGCGATCGCCTCGCGCTGTCGCGTCCGTACTACGGCGCGGCATTCGAGCTGATCGCGGCGCCGGACGGACCGTCGACGTTCGCCGCGCTGCGCGGCCGCCGCGTCGGTGTTCAGCTCCAGAGCTTCGCGCACCTCGCGGCACAGACGCTCCAACTCGACTGGCGGGTGCGGCCGTCGCCGCGCGAGACCCTGGAGCTGCTCGACACCGGCGAGGTCGATGCCGTGCTGGTGTGGGGACCGGCGTTGGCGACGCTGGGACGCGCTCCCGATCCGCGCTGGTCTCCGCCGCGCGCGTTACGCTGGAACGAGCATGTCGCGGTGCGCCGAGGATCGCCGTGGCTCGCCACGATCGATCAAACGATCGAGCGGCTCGCGGCCGACGGCGCCATCGAGCGGCTGGCGCGCGAGCACGGCATTCCGGCGCGCGCGCCGTTCGCGACGGTGTCGGATGCGAGCGCGCTCGGAGAGTTGCGGCGCGAGCATGAGGTAGCCGAGCCATGACGGTTCGCGGCGGCAGTGGAGGTGCAATGAAGTCAGTCGCATGGAAGGTCGCAGCGGGTGTCCTGGTCTCGATCGCGCTCGGGTCGATCGCCTGCGCCACCGGCGGATCGCGATCGACGGGAGCAACCGACGCCGCGACGCCGGCCGAGAGTGCGCAGGCCCAGGCGCAGCCCCCGGCGCCGGCCGCGCCCCCCGCCGCGCCGACGAAACCGTCCGCCCCCCCCGTCCCGCCTCCGGCGGCTCCGTCGGCGCCGCCCGCCGCCGCATCCGACTCCCCGGTCGCCGGCTACCTGACCGATCCGCAAGCGATGACCCGCGCCGCCGGGCTCTTCCGCGCCGTCTGCACCGGCTACTGCCACTCGACGCAGCAGGCCGCCAATCGCGAAGCGCCCAACCTGTTCGACTGCGATTGGACGCACGGGTCGAGCGACCAGCAGATCTTCGACACCATCGCGGCCGGCGTTCCCGACACGCAGATGCAGGGGTTCGGCGAGCGGCTGCCGCACGAGGACCTCTGGAAGCTGGTGGCGTTCCTGCGTCAGAAGTCGACCTGCAAGTAGGCACCGCATCCCCTTCACGGCCGAGTGATGCGCGCGCGGCGCCATGACGCCGCGTGGTTGAGAGCGCTGCTGCCGACGGCGACCAGGAGCAGAATGGCCGCCGCCTGCAGCGACTCCGCGGTTTCGAGCCAGAGCGCGCTCGCGAGTAGGGGTACACCGGCGGTCCAGCTCGCGAACTCGAGGATCTGGAGCGGCTGCGGGCGAAGACGATACGGAGACGACGTGGCCGGAGCGCCCGAGCGACGGAGGGTACGGGTCCAGAACAGCACCGGAACGTGGCGTCCGGCGACGCCCATGATCATGGTGCCCATGAAGCCGTAGAGGCCGCATACGGCATAAACCTTGGCCAGGCGCAGCGAGGCAACTGAGCGCGGCGCGAACGCGAGCGTCACGCCGATGCCGGTTGCCGCCGCCAGGTAGAGCAGGGCCTGGAGCGCGTAGAGCCTGGTGGGGTCGAAAGGCGGCAAACCCGGCCCCGGACGCCGGCGGTGACGAAGCATCCACGCC
>DATAFT010000381.1:0-5023 GCA_036257295.1 Thermoanaerobaculia bacterium | reverse complement strand
GCCGGCGCCCGGTAGGAGGCCGATCTTCACCTCGGGCTGGCCGTACTGGGCCTTGGGATCGCCGACGCGGTAGTGCGCGCACATCGCGACCTCGAGCCCCCCGCCGAGCGCGGTGCCGTGGATGGCCGCGATCACCGGCTTGGGGCTGTTCTCCATCGCGTCCTGCACTTCGCGCAGGCTGGCGCCGCGCGGCGCCTGGCTGAACTCGCGGATGTCGGCCCCGGCGATGAAGGTGCGACCCTTGCACGCGAGAACGATCGCCTTGATGCTGGGGTCCTCGATCGCCTGCTGCATGCCCTTGGCGAGTCCTTCGCGGACGTGCCACGAGAGGGCGTTGACCGGCGGGTTGTCGACCAGGAGGAGGCCGATATCGCCCTGCTTCTCGAGACTCACGGATTCGGTGATGGCTGCCATGTGAACGGTACCCTCCAAGCGTGTGAGAACGAATTCGGTTGAAGTCGAATCATCGACTCTATCGCGGCCGAACGAATGGTGTGTAGCATTCGCTGTGCGCTATGGAGACCCGCCTCCTCCCCCGCTCTGGCTGGACACTCGTCGCCGTCGCCGGCCGGCTCGACATGAACTCCGCCGGGCCGCTCGAGCAGGAGCTCGAAGGCCTGATCGGCGCCGGTGCCACGCGGCTCGCCATCGACATGGGCGGCCTCGACTATCTGTCGAGCGCCGGCCTGCGCGCGCTGCTGGTCGCCGCGCGGCGGCTGCACGAAAAGCAGGGCACGCTGGTCCTGATGGGCCTGCGCGGCATGGTCAAGGAAGTGCTCGAGATCGCCGGTCTGACGAACGTGTTCCCCGTTTACGCCAGCGAAGCGGAGCTCCTCGCCGCGCGGCCGGACTGGCGGTAGGACCGTTCTCTCAAGAGAACGGGTAGTAGTAATACTTCCAGAACTCAGGATCGTCCGAGCGCCACTGCGGTCCGAACGACCGCTCGAAGAAGGCGCCCAGCCGATCGAACAGGATGGCCCAGGTCGACTCCCCGCGCTTGTGCGCGGCCAGGAAATCGATCAGGAACTTGTCGAGACGCGCCAGCTCTTCCTTGGGAAGGTACGCGAGCGCCCCCTTGGTGATCGCGGTCTTGAGCGTGTCCTTGTTCATCGCGTGCGCCGTGAGCATCACGGTGGGGATGCCGCGGTTCACGGTGTCGGCGAGCAGCGTGAGGCCGTCGACGCCCATGATGTCGAGGATCGCGAGATCGAACTCCTTCCCCGAGCCGAGCTGCGCGATGCCTTCCTCGTAGCTGGTGGCTCGCGTCACCTGCGCGCCCTCGAGGACGTCCTCGATCGTCTCCAGGATGTCGACTTCGTCGTCGACCGCGAGCACGCGCACGCCTTGCAGTGGGTTCTCCGAGCCGGGCTTGCTGTCCTTCGCTGCCGTCATGACGGTTCTCCTCCCTTGCTCCCGCGAAAGTGCTGATGATAGCGGCTCCGCGCTTGCGGCGCCCGACCGCGGCTCACCGCGCCAGGCCGCGACTCACCTCGGCGCCATTATCGGGATGGCGAGCTCGAACCGGCTACCGCTCCCTTCCGCGAGCGTGACGTCGCCCCCCATGCCGCGCGCCAGAATGCGCGCCGCGGCGAGCCCCAGGCCGTGGCCCTGCCGGCTGCCAGACTCGTCGACGCCGCGCGCCCACCGCTCGAAGATCCGCTCGCGGTCCTCGACCGTGACGCCAGCCCCGTCGTCCTCGACGGTCAAGCGCGCCACGCCGCCATCGACGTCGAGCGAGATCTCGACCCGCGAGCGGCGAAAGCGCAGGGCGTTCCTCACCAGGTTGGCGGCGATCAGCGTGAGCTTGCGCTGGTCCTGCTCGAGGACGCTGGCGCGGGCCCGATCGCTGATCGACAGCACGACTCCACCCGCGGCGAGGGTCGCGGTCGACGACTCGGCGCTCTGGTCCGCCTGATCGGCGAGACGCTCCGCCAGGTCGGCGTCCATCGCCTCGACGGCGTCGATCACCGCCTCGATCAACGGCGCGGCGGGGTTGAACGACTGCCGCTCGAGCTGACCCGCCTCGGCGCGGCCCACCTCGAGCAGGTCGTCCACCAGCGCCTGAGCGCGCCGCGTGCTCCGCAGCACGCGACGCAGCGTGCGAGCGAGCCGCGCCGCGTCGGCGCCCTCGCCAGCGCGCTCGAGCGCGGTCGAGACGCCGGCCTCGATCACCGCCAGCGGACCCTTGAGCTCGTGGGCGAGCAGCGGGATCGACAGCGCGCGGAAGAAGTCGTCGCCCGGGACGGAGTCGTGTTCGCGATCGCTCATCGGCACAGCCCTTCGGGAAACACCAGGCGAAAGACGCTGCCCTTGCCGGGCTCGCTCTCGACTTCGATCGTGAAGCCGTGGCGATCCGCGAAGTGCCGCGTGCGCAGGAGGTCGAGACCGCGGCCGCCGGCGCCGAAATCGTACGCCCGCCGCGACGAGTAGTCGGCGGTCGAGCCGGCGTGAACGAAGCCATGGAAGATCTGCCGACGGGTCGCTTCGTCCATGCCGATGCCCGAGTCGATCACCTCGAGCACGGCGCCGCGATCGCGGGCATTCTCGATCACGCGCACCCAGCCGCCATCGGAAGTCGCCTCGATCGCATTGCGCACCAGACCGACCACAGCCTTGCGCAGCAAGGGCTCGGGCAGCACCACGTGGCGCGGCGCCGCGATCTCCGTGTCGATGCGGACGGAACGGTGCGCGTGGAGCTGCGCGATCGACGCCAGCACCTCGGGCAGCCAGCTCTCGAGCGCAATCTCCTCGGCCGGCACGGTGGAGGTATCGGCCTCGGCGATGTCGCGCGCTTCCTCTTGCAGCTCGAGCAGGCGCGCGATCGACCGGTCCATGCGTCCGAGCACGGATGCGACGCGAGCATCATCCTGCCGCACCGTGCCGCGTGCGAGCAGCGCGGTCGACGCCGACAGCACCGCGAGCGGCGTCTTCAGCTCGTGCGAGAGGTGGTCGATCATCTTGGTCTTCGCCGCGACCAGCTCTTCGAGCTCGGCGTGCGCTTCGAGCAGTCGCTCGCGCGCGGTCGCCTGCTCGAGCCCCAGCGCCAGGATCGACTGCAGCACGATCAGGCTCTGGAGCCGGCCCTCCTCGAGCGGATCCGCGGTGTCGCGATCGAGGGTGACGGCGCCCAGGACGCGATTGGCGTCGCCGACGAGCGGGACGCACAGGCACTCGCGGCCGGAGACGCCCGACGCCTCCGCCGGCGCCGGCGCGCCGTTCCAGGCACCGAGCGGAAAGACCCGAGGCAGCCGATCGCCGAGCGCCTCCGACCACGGGCTCGCCTTCGCGCGCGGCGTCTCGGCGACGGCGTCACGGACCGAGCACCCCAAGGCGACCGCCAGCTCCAACCGCTCGCCCGTCCCGTCGAGGAGGAACACGGCGCCGGCCCGACCGCGCGCGAAGTCGAGGAAGCTCTCGAGCCCGCGCTCGACCAGCAGGCGTCGATCGAGCTGCGACAGCAACAGCCGCGCCGCGAAGCTCAGGAGAGAGAGCTCGGACGACGTGTCGAGGTGCCCGCGGGCACCTGCCTCTTCGCTCAACGAGAGAAGTTGGATCGAAGCTCGTCGAACCAGTGGAAGACGACGATCATGTGGTCGGCGACGATCTGCCCGCCCTCGCCGCGGAGCATGGCGAAGCGCTGGCCGTCGGGCGACACGTCGTAATCGGCGTAGGTGTTGCCGCCGATGTTCGCTTGCAGGAACGGCCCCTCGAACACCTTCTCGGGCGTGCCGGCGCGCAGAGCGTCGCCGGTGATGTCGATGGCAACCATCATCACGCTGTTCTCGCGGCGGAAGTAGAGCTCCTTGCCGTTCTTGCTCCAGCGCGGATGGGACCCGCCGTCGACCGATATCTGCCACTTGCCGCCGCGCATCGGGAATGGTCGCACGTAGATCTGGTCCGCGCCGGACTCCGCCGACTGGTACGCGACCCAGCGCCCATCGGGCGCGAACGCCGCCTCGGCCTCGGAGGTCTCGGTCTGGAGATAGGCCTGCGGCGCACGATCGCCGTCGAGCGGAATCACCATGATGTCGTTACCGGTCTGGCTGTTGACCTGGGTGAAGAGGATAAAGCGTCCATCGGGCGACCACGAGCTCGCGAACTTGGGCTCTCCACCGGTGGTGAGCCGTTCCTCCTCGCCCGAGCCGTCCGACGATCGCCGATACAGATTGACCCCGTCCTCTCGCTCGGAGCCCCACACGATCCAGGCGCCGTCGGGTGACCACTGCGGGGCCTGGTCGGGACCTTCACCGAAGGTGAGGCGGGTGGCGGTCCCGCGCTCGATGTCGAATACCCAGCTGTCGCTCCCGGTGCCGGCGATGATCTCGACCGCCAAGCGGCGGCCGTCCGGGGAGAAGCGCGGCTCGACGAAGGTCCGGCGCTCGTCGGTGAACGGCGCCGCGCTGCCGCGGCGGTCGGAGAGCACCAGCTCGTAGGTCGGCGTACCGGCCTGGCCTTCGAGATACACCAGCGTCCCGTCGTCCGATGCGCTGAAGTGCGCGCCGCCCGTTGACAGGATGCCTTGCACCACCGGCGCCGGGGTACGCGTGAACTCGCCAGAGTCGAGATCGAACGGCGCCGCGAAGAGAGTGCCCTCGTTGACATAGACGAGGTGGCCACTCGAGAGATAGCGACCGTAGATCCCGCCGTGATGGACGACCCGGCGCGTCCCGGTCTCGATGTCCACCAGCTCGAGCGTTCCGGAGGCCTCTTCGTTCCCCAGCACCGTGAACAGCACGGCTCGTCCGCCGGGCAGGATCTGCGGCCAGCGATGGCTGACCTCCGACTTTCCAGCGTCGATAGTGGTCAGCGGCTGCGGCTGACCACCGGTCGCCGGCATCTTGAAGAGGCCGCTCGAGGGGCTCTCGGTGAATACGATGAGGTCGTTGTCTCCCCAGCTCGCGCCTCGCGAGCGACTCACCTTGGCCAGTGTGAGCGGAGAGCCGCCCGAGATCGAGACCTTCTTGAGCTCGGTCGGCGTGACGAACCCGATCCATTGCCCGTCCGGCGAGAAGAACGGGTTGTA
>DATAFT010000434.1:0-11023 GCA_036257295.1 Thermoanaerobaculia bacterium | reverse complement strand
ACTCGGTGGGCTCGAACTTGATCCGAGCGAATGTGAAGCTCCCCTGGTACGGGAAGTTGTCGTAGGGGACGTCCGGAGATCGCACGTCGGCCGGCAGTGCGGTCGCCGCGATCAGCGCGAACGCGGTCCACAGTGCGGTGCGCCGGCAGGGCGTGTCGAATGGGCTCCTCAGGGCTGCTCCTTCGCGCCCGAGTCCGAGCCGCCTGCGTGCAATTTCAACAACAACCGCTGCGCCGCGTCGAACGACGGCGCGATCTCGAGCGCGCGCAGCACCTGCCGCCGCGCGTCCTGCGGTTGTCCGGCCGCCAGTTGGGCCTCCGCCAGATCGTAGAGAGCTTGCGCCATGTCCGTCGGCTCCAAAGCTACCAGAGCGGCACGCGCCCGAACCAGTCCGGCAGTGTCGCCGCCCGCCTGGTAGAGGTCGGCCATGCGGCGATGGAGCTCGGGGTCGAGCGGGAAGACGTAGATCGCGTCCTCGAGCGGCCGCACGGCGGCGGCGCGATCCCCCAGCTCCTGTTCGATGGTCGCCAGCTCCAACCGAGCCTCGTAATCGGTCTCGTTGATGGCGAGGTACTCGCGGAGCTGCCGCGCCGCGTCCTCGTTGTCGCCGCGGTCGCGATAGATCCTCGCCAACAGTAGATACGGACTGTCGGGGCCGACGTACTGCGGATACAGATCGCGGGCACGCACCAGGAAGGGCTCGGCCTCGTTTGCCCGCTTCTCCCCGACCAGGTGGATCGCCCACGAGAGCTGCGCCGGGAAGTTGTCGAGCTTGCGCGCCGCGGCCTCGAGGTCGGCCGCGTCCGGGAGCTCGATCGAGCCCTCGCCTCCACCCTCCTCCGAGGTCGCCTCCGCCGGACCCAGCGCTCGCTTGGCGCCCCCGAAGCTCTCTTCGAGGAAGGCCTCGAAGCGCTGATCGAAGGTGGCGAGCTCGATTCCGAGCTGCCCGCGCAGGATCTCCTCGGTCGACTGGTGGTCGCGATAGCCGCGCAGCATGCCGAGGATGGTCTCCTTGCCCCAGTCGCGCTCGATCAGCTCGACCACCAGCGACGCCTGGTAGTAAGAGATCCCGATCTGCTCCGGGGAGTTCGGACGGACGAAGCCGTTGTTGAGATCCCCCACCGGCAGCAGCTCGCCGTCGCGCCAGGCGGCGAGAAAGAGCGGGCTCAGGTCGTCGCCCCAGCCGGGGCGCGCGCGCCGCTCCTCGAGCACCGAGAGCCCTTCGGTGAGCCAGCGCGGCACCCGATGCTCGCTCACCGCCAGGGTGAAGGTGTGCGCGAGCTCGTGCCACAGCGTCGAGCCCCAGTTGAAGTGGCCCTGCGGGCGCGCGCGCGGCGAGTCCTGCGCGATCACCTTGCCGAAGCAGACGCCGAGCGCCCCCATACCGGCGAGGCCGATGGTGCGCACCGAGAAGTCGGCGTGCGACGGATACAGCTCGAGGCGGATCGGCGTCGCCGGCTCGATGCCATAGCGTCGCGCCAGAGCGTCGTACGCTTCCTCCGCCAGCGCCAGAGCGTAGGGCGCCAGCAGATCGTCCTCGTCGTTGCGCGCCACCACCTCGAACCGCTTGCTGCGGTGCGAGCCGAAGCCCTGGAACTTGTCGACCAGGTCGAGCGTGTTCTTGAACCAGACGTTGTAAGGATCGCCGGTGAACGCTCGCTCGAGGTTGGTTCGTCCCGCCTCCATCTCGCCCACGCGGAGCTGGTTCAGACCGACCAGGCCCCACCCTCGCCACGAAGTGGGCTCGACCTCCGCCGCGCGCTGGCCGAACTCGACCGCTTGCCGGTAGAGCCGGTTGCGCACGCAGGCGTCGCCCAGCACGTTGTAGAAGTCGGCCGCGCGCGGGTTGGCGGCGAGCACCTCGCGCTCGATGGCGCGGAACCCCGGCTCGTCGCCCTGCAGGTAGCGGGCGGCCGCGAGAATCGCCTGCGCGTCGAGCGAGCGCGGATTGACGCCGAGCGCGGCGCGTGCCTCCTTTTCCGCCTGCTCGTAGTCTTCGAGCTCGAGCAGGAGCTGTGCTGTGAAGACGCGCGCGGCCACCAGGTTGGGGTTCACCTCGAGCGCGCGCTGGACGGCGTCCATCGCTTCGTAGGCGCCCTCGAAGTGGAGCACACGCGCCAACGCGAGCATCGCGCCGGCGTGCCGCGGGTTGAGCGCGAGCGCCGCTACCGCCTCGCCGCGCGCCTCGGTGCCGTTGTACTTCTCGAGGAAGAGCTCGGACAGCGCGACCCGGGGCTCGACCGCGCGCGGATCGGCGGCGATCGCCTCGTCGAACGCTTTGAGCGCGTCCTTGAAGAGCTGCGGATCCTCGGCGCCGAGGTGCCGGCAGGCGATCGCCACCGCCTCGAGATCGGCCGCGGTCCGCGCCGACCCGTCGTTGTAGGCGTCGATGAGCGCGTCGAAGCGAGCCTCGGCGCCCGCGCGATCGCCGGCGTCGAGCGCGAGCTCGCCGAGCAGCGCCTGGACGGCCAGGCGATCGGAGCCGCGGGCCTCGACCTCCGCTTCGAGTGCGCGCCGCGCGTCGTCGTAGCGGCCGAGCTCGGCCAGCGTCCTACCCAGCGCCAACCGAACGCCGCGCGCGTCCGGATGCGAGTCGAGGAACTTCGAAAGTCCTTCGGCGGCATCCGGGTAGCGACCGATCGCCGACAACGCCGCCGCCCACCCGAGTCGAGCTTCCACCGAGTCGGGCTCGTCGTCGACCTTGGCCGTGAAGGCGGCCACGGCTTCGTCGTAACGGCCGGCGCCGAGATGCTCCTCGGCCTCGGCGGCGGGATCCTGAGCGCCGGCCTGCGCGCCGCAGGCGAGGCTCGAAAGCGCGCCCACGACCAGCGCTGCCAGCGCCACCCACGCTCGCGACGCCAGGGTCATGGCTACCCCGGCTTCTCCTTGGACGCGGCCAGGCGGTCGATCGCTTCGTTGGTGCGCGCGAGGTCGAGCAACAGGGTCTCGAGCTCCTTCAGGTAGAGCTCCTCGTCGTGCGATGCGCGCTGCGCCCGAAGCTGGGCGATGCGATCCTCGAGCTCGCTCTTCTTGGTCTGTAGCCGATCGAGCTCGGGCGAGCTCGCGATCCGGGTCTGCGCGGCGCCGAGGAACAAGCGGCTGGCGACCACTCCGTCGCTCTCACCGACCGCCTTGGGCTCGAGCGAGCCGTTGCGATCGCCGTTGTCGTCGAGCATGGGATGCTCGGTCGCCATCCGCCCATCGCTCTCGAACGAGCGCGCGACCGCGAGCCGCGCGTAGTCGAAGGCCTCGAGCAGCGACACCCGCCGGTCCTTGTCGACGTCGGCCCGGTTGTCGGCGAACCCTTCGCTGAAGAAGCCACCGAACACGGGTGCGTGCTTTTCCGTGACGGCGCGCGTCGCGGTGACGATCGCCCGTCCGGGCGCCGACAGGTCGCGCACGAAGTCCGCGCTGGCGCTCGAAGCATTCGCGATCACCACCTTCTCGACCGGCAGGCGATCGAGGATCGCCGCCAGCTCGCCGCCCGAAAGGTCCGGGCCGGGCAGGTTCACCGTGGTCTCGTTGCCGCGCGCCGAGCCGTGGCCGAAGATGACCAGCCACAGCTCGCCCTGCGCGCCGGCGGCGGCGCCCATCGTCTGGAGGGTGGCTTCGATCGTTTCCTTGCGCGCCTCACCGGCGATGCGCTCGGGGTCCCGCGCGGGATCCTCGGCCAGGTACACCACGTTTTCCGCTGGGATTCCGGAAGCGATCGCGCTCGAGACCAGCGAGGTCGACCAGTCGTGAAACGACGTCGAATAGCTCTCCTCGCCGCCCAGCCCGCTGATGACGAGCAGATGCGTGGCCGCGCTTGCCGGCGCGGCGATCGCGGCGGCCACCGCGAGCTCCGCCGCGCCAACGGCCAGCGTCGCAGGCCACCTCACGCCATTCCCCATCTGCGCCGCAGACCCCACTCCAGCGCCAGCAGCGCGGCCAGCACGACGAAGACGATGGGCATGTCCCAGAGGTCGCGGCGCTCGAGCAACGTCGATCCTTCGCGGCTGAACGCGAGGTCGTCGACCACGCCGCGGGCGTTGTCGGCGTCGTAGTAGCGGCCGCCGGTCTCGCTCGCCAGCCGTTCGAGCGAAGAGCGGCGGAGCTGCGCGTCGTAGAGCTCGTTCTCGAGCGCGGCGGATTCGACCCACGCGCTGCTCTCGCCGAGCGATTGCGAGCGGGTGCCAGCCTCGACACGCACACCGTACAGGCCCTCCTCGTCCGCCGCGAAGCCGCCGACGTACTCGCCGTCCTTCTCCACCGTCCAGTCGAGCGGCACCGCGATGGTCTGACCACCCGGCGTCTCGACGGTGGCGGTGACGTTGGCGTTGTTCACCGGCAGGAATCCCTGGTCGTGGACCTCCGCCCTCACCTCGACGCGCTGACCCGGGGCCACGATGTCCGTGCCGACCGTGACCTCGACGGGTTCCGGCACATAGCTCACCAGCCAGCGCAGGAGCTGCCGCCAGAGGGTCTCGTGGGTCTGGTCTTCGACCGGGATGTCGGCGTGCATCTGCCAGTGCCACGAGTCATGCACGCTCCAAGCCATCGCCTTGCCGCGGCCGTAGCGCTGATAAGCGAGGACCACCTGCTCTCCGGGAAGGCCCTCGCCCTTACCCACCAGCAGGCTGGTCGCACCCGGCTTGATCTGGGTCAGAGGATTGAAGGTCGACAGCTTCGGCAGCCGCTCCCAGACCTGGAGCGACGCGTCCTCGGTCGAAGCGAGCTGCAGCGCCGGGTGACTCTTTCCCCAGGTGGTCGGCTCGACCGACACCTCGGCGAAGAACGGGTCACCCTCGCCCGAGCCTCCGCTCCAGGCCGGCGACAGGATCACCGGCAGCACTTCCGCCAGCGGCGTCCCGCTCCAGCCCCCTTCGCTGAACGCGCGACGACCGCCGATCATCATGAAGCCGCCGCCGCGCTCGGCGACGAACTCGGCGATCAGGCGAAGCTGGTCGTGGGTGAAGAAGCTGGCCTCGATCGATCCCAGGATCAGACCGTCGTAGCGGAAGAGCTCCTCGCGCTTGGTCGGGAAACCGCCTTCGAGCTCGCCGGGCTCATCGAGCTCGAATCGCGAGAAGCGGTTGTCGGCGGTGCGCAGCAGCACCACCAGCTGCAGGTTCTTGTCGCCATGCACCGCGCGGCGCATGTACTTGACCTCGTATCGGGGTTCGCCTTCGAAATAGAGGACCTTCTCGACGCGGTCGTCGACCTGGATCAGCGCGCCTCTCTTGTTGTTCTCGGCGACCGCCTCGCCGCGCTGCGGCGCGGTGCGGAACTGGAACTGGCGCGCGCCAGCCTGATCGGCCTTGAAGCTCACCCGCGCCACCACCGCCTCGCCGGTGGCGGGGAAGCGGACCTTCTCCGAGCTCACGATCCGCCCGTCGTCCATCACCTCGAGATCGACCACCTCGCCCGCATAGCCGGTCTGCTCGAGCGTCACCTCGACCATCAGGGACGAGCCGCGGAGGACGCGGCGCGGCGCTTCCACCCGGCTCACCTGCACGTCGCGATCGAAGCGCTCGCGACCGACGCCGATCGGGTAGATCGGCACGCCGCGGCTCTTGAGCTCGAGAATGGAGTCGTCGAGCGGCTCGCCCGAGTTGTCGGCGCCGTCGGTGAGGACGACGAGACCGGCGAGCGGCACCGCCGCCAGCTCGTCCGCGCCGCGCTCGATGGCCTCACCGAGGTGACTGGCAGTGCCCTGGAACCGCAGCTCGGCCGGCGACGAGACGCGCTGCAGATCGTCGGCGAACGAGAACAGCCGGACCTTGAACCGCTGGCCCAGCGCGCCGAGTAGATCGCCGCCTTCGGGATCGAGCAGCCGCAGCGCGGCGGCGCCGCGTGCGACGTCGGGAGCATCGGCGATGGTCATGCTGCGCGAGTCGTCGATCAGAACGCCGACGAAGCTCTCCTGCGGCACCACCGCGCGCAGGATCAGCATCGGACGCGCCAGACAGAACACGATCACCAGCAGCAGCAGCGCGCGCGCCGCCACCAGCAGCCGGGCGCGACCGGCGCGCTGCCCCCAGTAGCGCCAGAGACCGGGCAGGACCGCGATCAAGAGCACGGCCGCGACGGCGAGGAACACCCAGGACGGCGCGAACCGCAGCGACCCCGACGCGAAGGTCCGCGGCGGGTACTTGAACAGGAGCTCGAAGAGCGAGTCGAACCAGGGCATGCGTCAGTGGCTCATGGCGTAGACGATGAGGTTGACGCCCAGCTGATAAGCGTAGGTCGAGAACCGCAGTGGATAGAAAGGATCCTCGGCCCACTCCCAGGCGTCGCCCAGGTCGCTGTTCCAGCTGATCGCGACCATGAGCCGCCCGTCGTCGTCGAAGATCCCGCGCACGGTGGGCGTGATGCCGTCCTGCTCCCAGGTCGGTCCGCCGAATCGCCCCTGGCCCACGTTGGGCACCTGGACGATCTCCTTGATGTCGTAGAACGAGTGGAAGATCGGATGATCGAGCGGGATCTCGACGATCGGGTGCCCGGGGAGGACCCGCCGGATCTCGTGCTCGAAGTTGGCCCACTCGCGCGAGCCCCAGAAGTCGTCGACGACGAGGAAGCCGCCGTGGTCGAGGTAGTTGCGCAACCCGGTCACCTCGGGCTCGGTCAACGACATGTATCCGACCTCGACGGCGTAGAGGAACGGGTACTGCAGGAGGTCGGGGTCCGCCAGCGAGACCGGGTTGTCGCCGTCGTAGGCGTCGAGGTGGGTGACGAGGCGCTTGAGGCCCATCATGAACTGGATGTCGGCCTTGGGCCAGTCGACGCTCCAGCTCGGGAATCCCCGATAGAGATCGTTGCGTCCCGAGCTGTAGAACGCGCGGGTGAAGTAGAACTCGCGGTTGGGCTCGATCGGGCCGCTGGAGTAGGCGCGGAGCTGGCGCTGGAGAATCGACGCCCACTCCCGGTTGTCGATCCGGGCGTCGTCGGCGGCGGCGCGAGCCGCGATCGCGGAGTCGTCCTGTGGATGAGCGAGAGGCGCGCCGAGAACCGCGGGGGCACCGCTGACGAACCCAGCGCCGCGCGGTGCGGTGACGAGCGCCGCGAACGCGATGAGCCCGTAAGCAAGCGGCGCTCTCATCGTTTCGATGCTATCCCAAAGATCGCGGGTCTCCGGACGCGCGCGCCCGGAACAACGCCTCCCGAATGGACGGCATTCCACGGTCGGCGCGGGTCCAGTATCGTTGGACCCGATGGAGCGTCGATTCGTCCACCCGGCTCGGCTTGCGGTCGCGCTGCTCAGCCTTCTGCTGGGCGCTTCGGCACCGGCAGTCAGCGAAGGCCCCGAGGGTGGCCGTCCCTCCTTCGCGCCGAAGGGCGCCGCGTTCACGTTCGCCCGGGTCGAGTACGACAGCATCGGCGGATACGGCGAGTCGTACTACTTCTACGATGGTCGCTACTGGCTCCGTTGGGAAACCGACTATCCGCAGGCGGAGCAAAACTTCCTGCACCGGTTCCGCGAGCTCACCACCACCGATCCCTACATGGACTCGGTGACGCTCCGGCTCACCGATGCCCGCATCTACGACTACCCCTTCGTGTACATGAGCGACGTCGGTTGGATGCAGCTCACGCCGCGGGAGATCACCTGCTTCCGCGACTATCTGCTCAAGGGGGGATTCGTCTGGATCGACGACTTCTGGGGCGTCGCGGAGTGGCGGAACCTAGAGGAGGTTTTCGCTCTGGTGTTCCCCGATCGCGCCTGGCAGGAGATCCCGGTGAGTCATCCCATCTTCTCGGTGGTCTTTCCGGTAGCGGGAACGCCTCAGGTCCCGGCCAGGGACTTCGCGTACCTCGGACGCGACGAAGCGTGGGTACACCGCTACCCGGCCGAGCCCCTCACGCCGGCGCACCTGCGCGGCGTCTTCGACGACGACGGCAGGTTGATGGCGGTCGCCACCCACAACACCGACATCGGCGATGGCTTCGAGCGCGAGGCCTATGGTGAGGAGTACTTCGAGACCTACTCGAAGGTCGCGTACGCGATTGGGGTCAACATCGTGGTGTACGCGTTGAGTCACTGAGGTGGGACTGAAGGGGGCACCGCCTCGTCGCTCTGGGGGACGGGCGTAGCGGGAGCGGAGGCGGGGGGCAGCGACCACACCTCGGGCAGAACTTTGCGTCCCGAGAGCTGCTCCACCAGCACGAAGATCAGGGCATCCTGGTCCGTACCCATCTGCTTGGTGATCTGCGCGATCATCTGGTTGATCGATTCGACCAGCGACCGGAACCCGAAACGCCACTCACCCTGGTCGCGCACGAACCGGTAGCGCAGCTCCGACGCGGCATCGGTACCTGCGGCTCCGGTCGTTCCGGGCGTCGCCGGCGTGACCGCGACCGCAGTGGCCTGATCGCCATCGACGGTGATCTCGCCGATGCCGAGCCCCATGATCGACTGCTTGCCGATCCAGCCGGCGTCGATGGCGTGCTTGAGCAGCCCCTCGAGGTTCATGCTCGCGAGCTCGGCGGCTGGGAGCTCGTGACGCATGGTGACGATCAACAGCCGGTCGACGAACGGGCGCTGCCGCACCGCGTCCTCGGTGCCGGTGAGGGTGAGCCCCTTGATCTCCTCGAAATACTGGAAGGTCTCGGTGTCGACCAGACGCGCCGCGGTGGCGCCGTCACCGGAGAGGAGCGCGGTCTTGTAGCGGTTGAAGAGATCGCGGACCGCGGCGACGTCGTCGGTCTGGGCCGTGACGACCTGAGCGCCGGCCACGAGGTAGGCGCACGAAGCGAGTAGCAAGGCCGACGATGCGGTCGAGCGGAACGTCATGCCTGGCAGTCTAGCGGACGCCTCGCGCCACCGCCTTCTCGATCAGGGCGCGCGTCGAGGCAGGCAGGTCGAGCGCGGCCGCGGTGGCTCGACCGCGCGGCGACATCTTGCGCCAGGTCCGCTCGAGGATCTGGACCAGCTTCGCCTCGTCGTGCTTGGGGGCGAATGCGGCCAGCTCGCTCTCGAGGAAGACCAGGCAGGCAGTGTCCTCGAGCGCCAGGGCCTCGGCGTCGTCGGGTAGTCCCTTCTTGCGCAGCAGGTCCTTCACCCGATCGACTGTGCCCGCGTCGTAGCCCACGTCCAGCAGGATCTCTCCGGCGAGCCGCGCGTGGAGCTCCCCGCAGTCGCGACGCCAACGCAGGTACCCCTGCCTGCCTTCCGGATACGAAGCGCGCTCGATCTTCCAGCGACAGAGGTGCTGCGCCCGCGCCGCCAGTCGCAGCGCCTCGCTCGCCCGCGGCTCGAGCCGCTCGAGCCAGCGGCTCATGCGCCGGGCGTAGACGACTTCCTTGGGCTCGTCGCCGTGCTCACCCGGCTCGCGCCGCGGATCCTCGGAGTTGGCGGCGTCGAACCGGGCAATGGCGCGCTCGAATCGCTGTCCGCCGCTCTCGATCGAACTGGTCAAGCGCTAGACGTCTTGGTCGCCACCGATCTGCCCCTCGCGCAGCAGCCGGTTGAGATCGCGGAACTTCGGATGGTCCTTGTCGCGCGCCCACTCGAAGGCCGCCGACTCGTGGTTGGTGAGGACGACGCCGGCCTGGTGCATGCGGTCGAGCGCCCACTTGCGGAAGGTGCGGCCGCGACCGCTGACGCACTCTCCGCACAGATAGACCTGCGAGCCCCGATTCACCAGCTCGAGCGCGGTCTGCATCACGCAGACGTGGGCCTCGACTCCGGCCAACACCACCTGCCGCTGGTCCTCTTCGGTGCCTGACAGGAGATCGTCTAGCGCGGCCTCGAATCCTTCGTCACCGCAGCACGAGAAGCGCGTCTTCGCCACCTTGCGCTTGGGTCCGGGCAGCGCGTCGAAGGCGGCCTGGATCGACGGCTCGGTGGGACCGAGGCCAGCCGGATACTGCTCGGTGAGGATCACCGGAACCTCGAACAGGCCGGCGATCTGGAGCAGCCGGCGCGTCGCGTCGAGCACCCCGGGCGACTCGTGCACCAACGGCGCCAGCCGATCCTGGAGGTCGATCACCACCACCACGCTGCGGTCCCGATCGAGGATCCCCAACCCTCGCCCTCCATCGCCTTCCACCGTCACGCTTCACTCCAGGCCGCAACCGGCTCGGCGATGCGCGACGACGGCACCAGTCGCGTCGTCACGCGGCCTTCGCCCAGCAGGCTGGCGACCTGCCGCAGCAGGTCGTCGTCGAGCTTGACCCGGAACTGCTCGCCTGCCGCGACGCGCACGCCACCCTGCGGCAGCGCCACCCGCAGCACCACGCGCGCCGGTCCGGGATGCTCCGCGAGCAGGTTGCGCAGCTCGAGCATCTGCGCCATCGACACATTGGGAGCGAGCTCGAGCTCCACTTCGACGTCTCCCGCCGTCACTTCCTCCAGCGACTCGATGCGCTCGGCGCGCAGCTCGACGTCCCCGCTGCTGTCGCGCACCTGCCCGGTCACCAGCACGACGGTGTCCTCGATCAGGAGCCGGCGGTTCTTCTCGAGCTGATCGGAGAACAGCAGGATGCCGACGTCGCCGGCGAGATCGGCCAGCACGAAGCGGCCCATGAAGCGGCCGGCGTTGGGACCGGTCTTGATCTTGGTCTGACGCAGTCGCGTGAGCAGGCCACCCAGCGTGACGGTGGCGCCCATCGCCTCGGGGAGATCGGTCGCGGTGTGCGTGATGCGCCGGCGCAGCACCGGTTCGTGCTCCTCGAGCGGATTCCCGGTCAGATAGAGACCGAGTGCCTCACGCTCGTGCTGGAGGCGCTGGCGCGACGGGAAGTCGTGATTGCCGAGCGGCGGCTCGGGCTCTTCGCCGGCGACCGCGAACAGGCTGCTCTGACCCTCCTCGCGCTCGCGACGACAACGCTGCGCCGCTTCGATCACCGCGTCGAGCCGATCGAACAGCGCGCCCCTCGGGAAGCCGAGCGGGTCGAAGCAGCCGGCCTTGACCAGACACTCGAAGACCTTGTGGTTGACGACGCGGGTATCGACCTCGGTGACTAGATGGTAGAGCCCGCGGAAGCGGCCGACCCGCAGCCGCGCGTCGAGGATCGCCTCGATGGCGGCCTCGCCCACTCC
>DATAFT010000305.1:0-4026 GCA_036257295.1 Thermoanaerobaculia bacterium | reverse complement strand
GGCATCTCGGCGACGTCGTCGGCGAATCCGGCGAGACGCGCCGCCTGCCACGCGTCGTCGAGGGTCAGCGAGGTGTCGCCGCCGATGATGTTGCGGTAGATGTCGGTGGGCATCAGACGGCCGGCCTGGAGCACGACTCCGAGCTGCGAGCGCACTTCGCGCAGGTCGAGGGTCGCGAGCGCCTGGCCGTCGTAGTAGACCGAGCCCTTCTCGGGGTGGTCGAAGCCGAGCATCAGCCGCACCAGCGTCGACTTGCCGGATCCCGACGGACCGACCAGCGCGACGAACTCGCCCGGCTCGATCAGGAGCGAGACGTCGCGCACGATCCAGGGGCCGTCGGCCTGGTAGCGGAAGTGGATGTGCGACAGCTCGATCCTGCCCTTGAGCTGGCCGGGGTAGGCCTTGACCTCGTCGGTCTCGGGCTCGGTGGTGAGGATCGGCTCGAGTCGCTCGTAGATCGGAATCACGCGCAGCATGCTGAGCGAGGCTTCGCTCAACCCGAGGCAGGCGGCGAGGAAGGAGCCGAAGGCGGTGCTGAAGGCGATGAAGCCGCCGGTGGTGAGACCCTGGCCGGGAAGATCGCCGGAACGCTGGAGCGCCGCGCCCATGGTCACGAAGATCGCGATCGAGGCGAGCACGCCGAAACCGGAGTTGAAGACCTGCACCCGGTTCTGAATCCGACCGGCGGCGAAGCCGAGCCGCCGGGTCAGGGCGAACGACCGCGACCACACCCGGAAGGCGTGGTCCTCCGCGCCTGCGACGCGGATCTTGGCGACGCCCGAGATCAGCTGCAGGACGAGACCGGTGAGCGGGCCGAACGCGTTCAGGTGGTCGCGCTGATAGCGGAGCTGGAAGAAGTTGGCGGTGAAGCTGACCAGAACGAAGATCACGGTGAGGGCGACCGCCGTATAGGCGAGCGTCGCGCTGTAATAGAACATCAACACCAGGTAGAACAGCGAGCTCAAGAACCCGAGCACCGCGCCGACCCCGGCGCCGGCCACCAGGCTACGGATGGTGTTGATGCCGCCGGCACGCTGCGCGAGGTCGCCCGCGCTGTAGCCGCGGAAGAACTTCGAGGGTAAGTCGAGCATGCGGTCCCAGAGCGCTGCCTGGATGCTGTAGTCCATGCGGCTCTGGATGCGCAGCGAGGCGACCGCCTGAGTGAGGGCGAACGCGGTCGAGATCAATGCCACCATGAACACCGCGGTCACGATCTGAACGACCATCGAGCGGTCGGCCTGAGGAATGGCCGAATCGAACAGCATCCCGACGAGCAGCGGCGTGACGGTGCCGAGCAGGCCCAGCGCGATCCCCATCGCGGCCAGCGTGACGACGTCCCGGCGAAGCCCGGGCAGCCCGAAGCGAGCCAGGTCGAAAACCCCGAGCGGGCCGCTCGGAAACCGTCGATAGAAGCTGACGGCGAACGGAGAAAGGCTCACGGCCAGCTCGGCAGTCACCTTCTGCCGGTCTCCGGTCGATGGATCGACCAGGTCGTAGCTGCGCGGTGAGGTTGGCACCAGCGCCACCGGTGCCTCGGAGTCGCCGAGCCGCGCCACCATCGGTCCGTGATCGTGGCGGAACCAGTCGTCGCGCAGCGCGACCTGACGCGTGCGCAGCCGCGACGCCTTCGCGATCAACGATACGCGCCGATCGAAGATCAACTTCTGATCGGCTTCGGGATGCGAGCGGATGGGCACCTGCATCTGGTCGCCGACCACCGAGCACGCTGCGAGCACCGGATCGTCGCGCCGTTGGATCTCCGCGGGCGGCGCTTCGCCTCGATCGCTCGCGAGGACGTTGACCAGCTCCCCGTAAGCGTCGGCTCGAGCGGACTCGGCGTACTCCGCCTTGGTCCGCAGCCGGTTGAGCTCGTCGACGGTCTGCAGCTTCTTGTTGATGAACTCGCACTGACACAGCGCGCGATGGAAGGTGGCGAGCCCCCGCCAGAAGCCGGGATCGCGCACCACGGCCTCGGCGGCGAAACAGTCGAGCCGGGTATCGACGCCTTCGGTGTTCGCCGCTCCGATCCAGGCCGAGACCGGGAGCGGGAAGAGCGTCCGCTGCGGTCTTGCGCCCTGCATCAGCTCCGCCACCTCGAGCAGGATGCTGTGCTGCGGGATCTGGCGCGGCGCCATCGCCCGCTCGAAGACCAACGCCTCCATGCCGACGAACAGGAGGTTGCCGCCCAGCAGCTCGAGCCACACCACGCCCCGCTGCACGGCGGCCTCGGCACGGTTCTCGAGCGCCACCCGCTCGCCGGGCTGAAGCGACGCATCGATCCGGGGTCTCGCGAGAATGTCCTCGGTCAGCGCGCGGCCGAGATCCATCAACCAGCGATCGACCAGCGAGCACACCGCGGCCGCCGCGGCCGGCCGTTCGCGCACCAGCGGGCCCAACCGGGCGATCGAGATGCGCCGGACCCGCGTGCCGACGCCGCCCACCGCGAGGAAGCCGTGGCTGGCGCCGCCCTCGACGTCCATTCCGAGCATGCAGCAGCCGGCGGGCACGGTCAGGAAGTGCGACCGGGCGCCGACCGCGCGGCCGTCTTCGATCGCGACCGCGAACACCTGCACCAGTCCCGCCTCGACCAACCAGAAGTCGTCGGCGTCGGTGAGGAGGACGGGGCTCGACCCGTCGATCTCTTCGACCGTTCCCTCGTCGGCGAAAGCTGTCCAATCCGGCGGAGTTGTGACGACGTCGTTCACGCTACTCCCGGATCAAGGTCGCGTATGGACCTTCGACTCCCCTCATCTGCTCGTGTGTGCCGCGCTGCACGATCCTGCCGTGGTCCATCACCACGATCTCGTCGCAGTCGCGGATCGTGCTCAAGCGGTGGGCGATGATCAGGCAGGTGCAGCCGCGGCGGCGCAGGTGCTCGTCGATCCGTTGCTCGGTGGTCGGATCGAGCGCGCTGGTCGCCTCGTCCAGGATGAGGATGGTGGGATCGGCGACCAGGGCGCGAGCGATCTCCAGGCGCTGGCGCTGGCCGCCGCTGAAGTTGCCGCCGCCCTCCTCCACTGTCGAGCCGTAGCCGCCGTCGCGCGTCTCGATGACGTCGTCGATCACGGCGTCCTTGGCCGCGCTGGTCATGCGCGACACCGGGATGGTCGAGTCCCACATCGTGACGTTGTCGCGCACGGTGCCGCCGAAGAGGAAGATGTCCTGATCCACCGCCGCCACCGAGTTGACGATCAGGCCGTGCGGCAGCTGGGTGCGCGGGACGTCGTCGAACAGCACCTCGCCGTTCCACGGCTCGTAGAGGCCGGCGACCAGCTTCGAGATCGTGCTCTTGCCGCTGCCGCTGGTGCCCACCAGCGCGACCCGCTGCCCGGGCTCGACGGTCAGGTTGAAGCCCTCGATCAGGGGCGCCTCGACCGGGTTGTAGCCGAAGGTGACGTCGCGCAGCTCGATCTTGCCGTCGAGCTTGAGCTTGGCGGTCCCGCTCTCCTCGCCGCGCTCGCCGCGCTCGTACTGCGGGTCACGGCGATGGTTGAGGACGTCGTCGAGCCGGCTCATGTCGCCGCGCAGCTCCTGGATGCTCGAGGCGAACGAGACCAGCGTGCCCAACGGTCGCGTGAAGCTCGCCATCAGCGTCTGATAGGCGACCAGCATGCCGATGCTGAGCTCGCCGTTCATCACCTTGGCGCTGCCGAGGAAGAGGACCGCCCCGGTGATCAGCGTCTGCACCAGCCCGGGCACGACGCCGATCTGCTGGCTCACCTGCATCAGGTCCTGCTCGGCGCGCAGCGCCTTGGCCTGGTAGCCCGCCCAGCGCGCGAAGAACTCGCTCTCGCCACCGCTCGACTTCAGGGTCTCGATGCTGCCGAGACCGTTCATCGCGGTGCCGGTCAGCTTCCCGTCCTCCTGCAGCAAGCGACGGACTGCGTCGGTGCGCCGCTTCGAGACCAGCTGGATCGCCGCGATGTTGAGCAGCGAGAGGCCGATCCCCACCGCTGTCATGGTCACGTCGTAGAAGAACATCAGGGTGGCGTAGAACACCACCAGCACGCAATCGAGGATGGTGGT
>DATAFT010000265.1:0-4205 GCA_036257295.1 Thermoanaerobaculia bacterium | reverse complement strand
GGAACCCGGCCTCCATCACGTCGACGCCGAGGCTCGCGAGCTGCCGCGCGATCTCGAGCTTCTCCGCGCTGGTGAGCGTCGCGCCCGGCGACTGCTCTCCGTCGCGCAGAGTGGTGTCGAAGATGCGGACGTGATCGTTGGCTGGGCTCGCGGTCTGCGTCATGACGTCTCTCCTTACGAACCTTCGGCTACTTCCTTAGCGTCCAAGAACGGCATCATGGCGCGCAGCTTCTTGCCCACGCCCTCGACCGGGTGTGATCGCTCCTGCTTGCGCCGGTCGGTGAACCAGGGACGCCCCTGCTGGTTCTCCTCGATCCAGCGGCGCGCGTACTCGCCGCTCTGGATGTCGGCGAGGATCTGGTCCATCGCCTTGCGGGTCTCCGGCGTCACCACCTTGTCGCCGGCGGTGTAGCCGCCATGCTCGGCGGTGTCGGACACCGAGTACCACATGTAGGAAAGCCCGCCTTCGTACATGAGATCGACGATCAGCTTGAGCTCGTGCAGGCACTCGAAGTACGCGATCTCGGGCTGGTAGCCGGCCTTGACCAGCGTCTCGAACGCCCCACGCACCAGCGCCGAGACGCCGCCGCAGAGCACCACCTGCTCGCCGAAGAGGTCGGTCTCGGTCTCCTCCGCGAAGGTGGTGGCGATCACGCCGGCACGGGTGCAGCCGATGCCCTTGGCGTAGGCGAGCGCGTTCTGCAGCGCCTGGCCGCTGGCGTCCTGAGCGATCGCCACCAGGCCGGGAGTGCCGGCGCCCTCGGTGAACACCTCGCGCACGCGATGGCCGGGCGCCTTGGGCGCCACCATGCTGACGTCGACGCCGGGAGGCGGCTGGATCTGGCCGAACCGCACGTTGAACCCGTGCGCGAACATCAACGTGTCGCCGGGGCTCAAGTTCGCCTTGATCGAGCCCTCGTAGAGGGCGCGTTGCACGTGGTCGGGGGCGAGGATCATGACGAACTGCGCCGCCTTGGCCGCGGCGGCCACGTCGAGGACGCGCAGACCTTCGGCTTCGGCCTTCGCGCGGCTCTTGCTGGTCGCGGGCAGGCCCACCACCACCTCCACCCCACTGTCGCGCAGGTTGAGGGCGTGGGCGTGGCCCTGGCTGCCGTAGCCGATGATCGCGACGGTCTTGCCATCCAGTCGCTTCAGGTCGGCGTCGTCGTCGTAGTAGAGCTTCGGCATTCTGATCTGTCTCCTCGGTTGCAGGGAGCAGGCTTCTCTCGCGAGTCCATCCTATGGGCTCGCGAGTGACGGCCGTCGCGCCGCCAGGCGCGACAAGAACTGCTCCCCTACAGCACCGACTTGCGGCTACCCACCACTCCGGCGCGCGGCTGATAGGCGTCGTGCTCGAGCGTGTGCTCGCCCCGTCCCATCGCCACCACGCCGGTGCGCACCATCTCGATGATCCCGAACGGCCGCAGCAGGTCGGTGAAATTCTCGATCTTCGCTTCTTCTCCGGTGAGCTCGATGATCATCGACTCGGAGGAGACGTCGACGATGCGGGCGCGGAAGATGTCGGCGAGCTCGTGCACCTCGCGGCGGTTCTCACCCGAAACCGCCACCTTGATCAACGCCAGGTCGCGGCAGAGCGACGGCTGGTCGGCCATGTGCTCGACCTGGATCACGTCGATCAGCTTGTAGAGGTTCTTCTCCAGGCGCTCGACCTCCTCTTGCGACGCGTCCATGACCAGGGTCATGCGCGACAGGTCGTCGTCGTGGGTGCGCCCGACGGTCAGGCTGTCGATGTTGAAGTTGCGGCGCCGGAACAGGTTCGCCACCCGCGACAGGACGCCGGGTCGGTTCTCGACCAGCGCGGTCAGAATGTGTCGACTGCTGCGCGACCTGGGGTCGCGGGTCGGCATCACGGGTTGCGCAGCGGGGTCGATCACACCATCTCCGGCGTCGCCGCTGGCCGGCGGATCATCTCGTTGAGCGTGGCGCCGGAGGGCACCATCGGGTACACCACGTCGTGCTTCTCGACCATGAACTCGACCACGATGGGGCCACCCTCGTGCGCGCGCGCCCGCGCCACCGCGTCCTCGATCTCAGAACGTTGGGTGACGCGGATGGCGGGGATGCCGTAGGCGTCCGCGATCTTGCAGAAATCCGGGTTGATCATCGGCGAGGCGTTGTAGCGCTCCTCGTAGAAGAACTCCTGCCACTGGCGAACCATGCCGAGATAGCCGTTGTTGACGATCGCGATCTTGACGTCCACTTTCTCCTGCACCGCGGTGGCGAGCTCGGCCATGGTCATCTGGAAGCCGCCGTCGCCGACGATCGCCCACACCTCCTCGCCGGGCCGGCCCATCTTGGCGCCGATCGCGGCGGGGAGACCGAAACCCATGGTGCCGAGACCGCCCGAGGTGATGAGCGTGAGCGGGCGCTCGTGCGGGTAGTACTGCGCCTCCCACATCTGATGCTGGCCGACGTCGGTGACGGTGATGGCGTCGCCGCCGGTGAAGCGCCAGAGGTCGCGGATGACGTGGGCGGCGAGGAGCTTGCCCTGCGCATCCTCGTGGATGATGTCGCGGTCCGTAGTCTCCTTCTTCCACTCCTTGATGCGCGCCATCCACGCCGGATCGGGCTCGCGCTTCGCCTTCGGGAGGAGCTGCTGGAGCACGGCTCGGAGGTCACCGGCGATCCCGACGTCGACCTTGACGTTCTTGTTGATCTCGGAGGGGTCGATATCGATGTGGATCTTGCGCGACTTCTTGGCGTAGGTGGCGAGGTTGCCGGTGACGCGGTCGTCGAAGCGCATGCCGAACGCGAGCAGCAGGTCCGCTTCCTGGATCGCGTTGTTGGTGTAGGCCTCGCCGTGCATGCCCATCATGCCCAAACACAGCGGGTGGTGCTCGGAGATGGCACCCTTGCCGAGCAGCGTGAGCGCGATCGGGATCTGCGTCTTCTCGGCGAACTCGCGCAGCTCGCGCACCGCGCTCGACATGAGAACGCCGTGGCCGGCCAGGATCAGCGGTCGACGCGACGTGCGCAACAGCTCGACCATGGCGTCGACCTGCTCGGTCGAGGCGGCGCCCAGCGGCCGGTAGCCGCGCAGGCGGATCGGTTCGGTGGGGTACTCGAAGTCGGTGGCTGCGATCTGCACGTCCTTGGGGATGTCCACCAGGACCGGGCCCGGCCGGCCGGTGCGCGCGATGTGGAACGCCTCGCGCAGCGTCGCCGCCAGGTCGCGCACGTCGGCCACCAGGTAGTTGTGCTTGGTGATCGGCAGCGTGATGCCGGTGACGTCGGTCTCCTGGAACGCATCGCTGCCGATCGCGGCGTTGGCGACTTGCCCCGTGATCGCAACGATCGGCGAGGAGTCCATGATCGCGGTGGCGATGCCGGTGACCAGGTTGGTGGCGCCCGGTCCGCTGGTCGCCATCACCACGCCGACCTTGCCGGTGGCGCGCGCATAGCCGTCGGCCATGTGGGTCGCGCCCTGCTCGTGGCGGGTGAGGACGTGATGGACCTGCGGATACTTGGAGAGAGCGTCGTAGGTGGGAAGGATGGCGCCGCCCGGGTATCCGAACACCAGGTCGCACCCTTCCTTCTGCAGCGATTCCCAGATGATCTCGGCTCCGGTGAGTCTCATGACTGCTCCCCTTGATGATCCGTGGTCGCTCGTCGCATCGCCGCCATCATCGTTCCGCGCCGACCGGCGCCATCCGCGGCACCCTGGTCAGCCAGCCGTGGCGATCGGGCAACGTGCCCTCGACGATCCCGAAGAACTCTTCCTGCATGCGCTTGGTGACCGGGCCGCGCTTGCCGTTCCCCACCTGGATGCGGTCGACCGACCGCACCGGCGTGATCTCCGCCGCGGTGCCGGTCATGAACAGCTCGTCGCAGAGATAGAGCATCTCGCGCGTCACATTCTCGAAGCGAACGGTGTAGCCGAGGTCGCGGGCGATCGCGATCACGCTGTCGCGCGTCACGCCTTCGAGGATGGAGGACGACAACGGCGTGGTGGTGATCTCGCCGCGGCGCACCAGGAACAGGTTCTCGCCGCCGCCTTCGCTCACGAAGCCGAACGAGTCGAGCATGATGCCCTCGGCAAACCCGAGCTGGCGCGCCTCGACCGCGACGAACTGGTTAGTGACGTACTGGCCGCCGATCTTGCCGAGCGGCGCCGCCGTCGCCGGCGCGTAGCGGCGCCACGAGCTCACGTGCGCATCGACGCCCTGCTCGATCGCCTCAGGCCC
>DATAFT010000213.1:0-3280 GCA_036257295.1 Thermoanaerobaculia bacterium | reverse complement strand
GGTGACGATCGCAGAGACGGTGCGCGAGGCGCGCGAAGGGTGAGCACGCCTCGAGTGGCGACCCAGCCGGCGGGCCGCGACGCGGTGGCAACGTCGAACACAGTGGCCGCGCCGAGCGCGGTGGCCGCGTCGAACGGCACGCTGCTCTCGGTGCGCGATCTGTGCGTCCACTTCCCGGTCCTCCGCGGCGTGATCGTGCGCCGCGAGGTGGGGACGGTGAAGGCGGTCGACGGCGTCGATCTGGAGGTGCGCCGCGGGGAAACGCTCGGCTTGGTGGGGGAGTCGGGCTGCGGCAAGTCGACCACCGGCCGCGCCATCCTGCAGCTCGAGCGCCCCACCTCGGGCAGCGTGGTCTTCGACGGCGAAGAGCTCACCTCGCTGTGGCGCCACCGCATGGGCCGCTGGGGCTGGAGCGATCGGCTGCGCGATCTGCGCCGCCGCATGCAGATGATCTTCCAGGACCCCTACGCCAGCCTCGATCCGCGCATGACGGTCGAGGCGATCGTGGGAGAGCCGCTGCGGACCTTCGACGTCGCGTCGGGGGAGGCGCTGCGGCGCCGTGTGCAGGAGCTGCTCGAGCGAGTGGGTATGGACCCGCGTTACGTGCGTCGCTACCCGCACGAGTTCTCCGGCGGCCAGCGCCAGCGCATCGGCATCGCGCGCGCTCTCGCGCTCGAGCCCGAGCTGATCGTCGCCGACGAGCCGATCTCCGCGCTCGACGTCTCGATCCAGGCGCAGATCCTCAACTTGATGGAGCGCCTCCAGCGCGAGCTCGGGCTCACCTACATCTTCATCGCGCACGATCTCGCCGCGGTGCGGCATACGAGCGATCGCATCGCGGTCATGTACCTTGGGCGCATCGTGGAAGTGGCCGAAGCGCGCCAGCTCTATCGCCGGCCGCTGCATCCCTACACCAAGGCGCTGATCTCGGCGGTGCCGATTCCCGATCCCAAGGTGGAGCGGACGCGCCGCCGCACCCTGCTCGCGGGAGACGTGCCGAGCCCGATCCATCCGCCCGCCGGATGCCCGTTCCATCCGCGCTGTCCCGAGGCGATCGATCGCTGTCGGGTCGAGGCGCCGCGTCTGCTGCAGATCGGCGGCGAGGAGCGCGACCGCTTGGCCGCGTGTCACCTGGTCGAGGCGGCGAGCGCGCCTTGACGGTGCCCTGTCGAGGCGCGTCGATGATGGGTCAAGCCATTTGACCAATTGACCACTATAATTGGTCATTGGGCCTGCGCCAAGCTGCGCTGGTTCGAGGAGACCGTGGAATGACGAGGAAGAAGACCCCGTCCGAAGTGGTCAGCGCGAGCGAGCTCAAAGCGCGCTGCTCCGAAGTCATCGAGCGCGTGTCGACCGAGCTGCGCTCCATCACGATCACGAAACGCGGCCGGCCGGTCGCGAGGATCGTTCCGATCGAGCCGCACGAAACGAAGAGTCTGGTTGGCTACGCACGCGGGCGGCTCCGGGTGACCGGCGATCTGCTGGAGCCGATCGACGTCGATTGGGAGGCCGCGCGGTGACGGTGCTGCTCGATACCCATGCCCTGATCTGGCTCGCCGAGGGCCTCGAAGAGCTACCCGCGCGCTCCCGGAGGCTGCTCGATGCTGCGGCTCGAACCGAAGGGCTAGCGGTCTCACCGATCACGTTCTGGGAGGTGGCGATGCTCGAGTCGCGCCGCCGCGTGTCGTTGTCGCACCCGGTCGAGCAGTGGCGAGAGGCCGTGCTGGCACCGTCCCAGATCCAAGAGGCGGAGCTCGACGGTGCGATAGCGATCGAATCGGTTGGGCTCCCCGGCGATTTCCACGAAGATCCGGCAGATCGGATCCTGGTCGCCACGGCACGGTTGCGGGGCTGGAAATTGGCGACGCGGGACTCGAGGATCCTCGACTACGGCGCTGCCGGTTACGTCGACGTCCTGCGAGTGTGACTGGCGGGTGTCCCGTCAGCGCGGCTGCTCGCGCTTCAGCTCGAGCGTTCTGCGCAAGAGCGAACGGCTCCTCGTAGCGCCATCCCGCACCCACGACGTGCAGTACGCCGAGAAGACCCGCTTGGTCTCGAGCAGGTTCACCCGGTTGGTGCGCAGAGGGTCGGATGTCGGCGCGATCAAGCGGCCGGCGGGATCGCGACGCCGCGACGATCACGTGTTCGACGGCGTGGCGATCAAAGGCTCGGAGTAGGTCGAGAAATCTAGGGGTCATCGCCGCCGCCCGAGCGCAGAGCGCTCGCGGCGTCGATCAGATCCTGCGCCGCCTGGAGGCGTTCCGTCGGCGTCAGGTCGAGCATCCAGCGGATGACGGTCAGATCGACTCCATCCTCGGAGAAGGCCCCATCAGTCGTTGGCTCCTCGTCGGCTGTGGAACTGCGATTCGTCGTCGCCTCTCCCTTGGTTCTGAACATCGACATGACGCTAGCACGTGGCCGGCCGTCAGCCGCTGCTGAACGGGTTGCGAACCGTGAGCTGCGGGAACAGCGAGAAGTCGCGGTCGCGACTCAGGAGGGCCTCGACGCCGTGGGCGACACAGATCGCCGCGATGCGAGCGTCGTGGACCACGGGGCCATGAACGCGTGGCAGGCGAACGTAGTCCTGGAGCAGATCGAAGAAGCCCTCGGTCTCGCCGATGACGCTGCAGGTCGGCGAGGCTTGCCAGGCGCGTAGCTGCGCCCAGGCCTGGGTCGGGGTGCTCGCGGCGGCCTGCCAGATTCTCCGGTTGGTCGCCACGCTCGCGAACTCGTAGACGCAGGGCCATGGGATCGCCCATCGCTCAGGGCCTTCGGCCAGCTCGCGCAACAGGGCGGAGGCGGCGGCGTGCTCGGCCGTCTCACGGCGGTGGGCATAGACCAGGACGTTGGTCTCGACCGCGAGCATGGCTCAGCGACCGCCGTAGATCTCGTCGCGCAGCTCGGCCCAGGACATCGACTCGAGCGGATCGTGGGCGCCGGGTTCACCCACGCTCAGGTCGGTAAGGTGGTAGGCCTCGGCGACGCTCTCGGCGTCGAGCGCAAGCCGAAGCCCTTCTTCGATCACTGATCGCATGGTGCGACCTTCTCGACGCGCCTTGCGCTGCGCGCGAACGAAGAGCTGGTCTTGGATCTCGACCGTGGTCTTCACGTGTGAATATTAACCATATTCCAGAGTATGGGCGAGCCATATTACTGCTGAAGTGCGCCAGCTCTATCGCCGGCCACTGCATTCCTCACCAAGGCGCTGGTTCCCTCATCCAGCGGCGAAGAGCGCGTCGTATCCGGTGCGATGGGGTTCCGTTCGCTAAGGCGCCCTGTG